>JBGORM010000005.1 GCA_041538185.1 Melioribacteraceae bacterium 4301-Me
TCTCTTTCCTTTTGCCTTTTTACTTTTATCTCTTTCCTTTTGCCTTTTTACTTTTTCCTTTTTCCTTATTTACTCGTTTTGAAAACAATAGAACCAAGAATTTTCTTTAACTCATTTGATTCACCACATAAATAAGCTAATTCTTCGTCATGATTTTTCTCATTAATTATTGCGCTAATAATTCTCAGCCAGTAATTAGATTCTCTCATTTCTTTTAAGGAAATTCTAACTTTATTATTAAAATCGGCTTTTGACGAGCCTGCTTGGCTTTCTTCATAATTAGCGCCGGCTGAAGTAGAACATTTTGCTAATTGATACCTAATAACATTAAACTCTGGAGTTTTCGGTAACGTTGGCAGGAATTTTAATACTCTAACAGTAAAATCAAACAACCTCGTTTGTAATTCGTTTTCCTTCATATTTTTCTCTTCTACTTTTAGATTCCAACTCCCATCTTTTTCCTTTTTCCTTTTTCCTTTTTACTTTTATCTTTAACCATAACCATTCCATTTTCTAACTTAACAATTGCGCGTTAATCAATATTTGTTCGAGATGTTTTTTATCTGCATCATTTAATTGTGACAGCGGTGCGCGAGGTTCACCGCCAAAATACCCTAACATATCCATTGCCGCTTTTAATCCCGGTACACCGTATTTAGTTGTAACAGCGGAATTAACTGGAATCAGTTTTTTTTGAAGTTCGATAGCTTCATTTAATTTTTTTTCCTCAATCAATTTTTGAATCTGCACACACTGGTTGGGGGCAATATTTGCGAGTGCAACAATTCCTCCCTTTGCACCTGCAGATATACCAGGAAAAAGAACAGATGCCGTTCCAACCAAAACAGAAAAAGATTCATCAGTATTCGAGATGAATTCAATTGTCTGTCGTATATTTTCCGAGCTATTTTTTATTCCGATTATATTTTTGTGTTCTGAAAGTTTTGCGACGGTAAACGCGTCAATATCTACGCCGGTAAATTTCGGCACGTTATAAATTATCACCGGCACTTTACAAGCGTCGGCAATAGAAGAAAAATATTTTATAAACGCTTCATGTTTCATTTGAGACTTATAAAAAGACGGAGTAAGTATTAGGACAAAATCTGCTCCAAGTTTTGCTGCATCGTTTGAAAGTGATATAGTTTCCTTTATTGAATCAGAGCCTGTACCTGCAATAACGATTTTATCACTGGGTGTAAATTCTCTTACTGCTTCAACAAGTTTAAGTTTCTCTTCCCTTGTTAAAAATGCACTTTCGCCGTTAGAGCCCATTATCACATATCCAGCTAATCCGGTTTTATTCCATTTTTCAATATTGAACTTAAGTTTGTTTAGCGAAAGTTCATCATTTTCAAACGGAGTAGTTATCGGAGGGAATATCCCGTGAAGTTTTTTCATTATTCTTCCTATATAAATAGCCACTAATGCGCGAATAATTTTTGTTTTAAAAAATATTTTTTAGAACAAACCAAACATTTGCTGGGCGTTCTGCAAGCCTCCTCATATACCATGGGTACCATGAAGCTCCATAAGAAATTAGGACCCTCACTTTATAACCATCTTTTGCAAGTTCTTTTTGCAATTCCGGTTTTATTCCGTATAGCATTTGAAATTCAAGTTTATCTTTTGGCAAATGAATTGTTCTAGCTTCATTAATTATTTTTCCTATGAGCTTTTCATCATGTGTAGCAAAAGCTGAGCGTATATTCTTCTCTTTAATTTCTTTCATAAGCCTTTGAGATAACTTAAAATAATTTTCATCCACAGCTCTTTTTTGTGGGAAAGCAATATTTTCTGGTTCTTTATAAGCTCCTTTCACCAGACGAATAATTGGGCGAAAATCGATTAGTTCGTTTAAGTCTTTTTCTGTTCTGTAAAGGTAGGCTTGTAAACATAAGCCAACGTTATCGAATTCAAATTTAATTCTTTTATAAAAGTCGATGGTTCTTTGTGTATACAAACTTCCTTCTATATCAATCCACGAAGTGGTGGATTCCCCAAAAACAGTATTGTTTAGGATTGCATTTGCTTTTCCTATTATAGCTTTGAAGTTGTTGTAAGTTTCTTCTTCTGAGATATCAAAGCCAAGTTGAGTTAGCTTAAGAGAAATTTCAATATCAAGATTTTGTGATTTGATTTTGTCAATCAGCTGCAAATAATGATTTTTTACTTCATCAGCTTCATCAAGATTTTTTATATTTTCTCCTAATCTTGTATATACCGTTGGTATACCGAGCAGAGCTAATTTTTTCGACTCAATAAAAGCTGCTTCTTCAGTCTCGCCTGGCATAAATCTTTTTAAGGCTTTGCGAACGAACCAAATATTTGGCACGTGTTTTTTTAGAAAAGTGCTTTCAGACATTTTAAGTAATATGTTTCTTGAAATGCTCATTTATTTATCCTGCAAATCGTTTTAGTTTATTCATAAATATTAACAACAGAATTACAGAAACAGTTAAAATACCTGTCAAAATTAAAAAATATTGATGATGTTGAAAATCGCTGTAAAACTTGCCAAGGAAACCAGAGCCGTAACTACCGAGTGCTGTTGCACCAAACCAGCCTCCCATCATTAATCCTTGAATTTTAGGCGGTGCTACTTTTGTTACAAACGATAAGCCTAATGGAGAAATTAAAATTTCAGCGAGAGTAACAACAAGATATGTTGAAATTAACCATAAAGGCGACATATTGTTTTGGTCTAAATTACCCCCAAGCAGCGAAGCAGGTATCATAATTGCCATTGCAATTCCCATTATAAACATTCCTATTAAAATTTTTACTGGCGTTGCTGGTTCCTTACCTGCTTTATTTAATTTAGAAAAATATGCCAACATCAATGGCGTAAGTGTTAGAATAAAAAATGGGTTAAAAAATTGATATGTCTCCGGACGTAATATATTAGAAATTATTGTTGATCTTTCTGCGAAGAGTGTTAAAGCAAATCCATTCTGATAAAATCCAACCCAAAAAAAGCTGACAATCAGGAATAAAATAACAAGCGTAGCTATTCTTTGTTTAAACTCTTCTTTAGGAATTTCTCTATAGTTCTGATTTTTTATCTCAGCAGCAGAAGATTGTTTTCTGTAATCAAAAACAATTAAGTTTTTTTTGCCAAGTTCAAAAATGATAATACAAATTAACAACCCTAAACCTGCTGCAGCAAACGATACATTATAATTTCCAAATAGATTAAATAATAACGTTGCAGCTAAGGGAGCTATTGCCGCCCCAAGGTTTACACCCATATAATATATATTGAATCCAGCATCTTTTAATTCTAATTTATCGTGATATAAATTGCCTACCAAAACTGCAATGTTAACCTTAAAAATGCCAGTTCCAAAAGCTATTAAAAACAATCCAATAAAAAATAGAGTTACAGCATTAGCAGAGGAAAGGAACAGAAATGCGAATCCAAATGACATGACCCATGCACCAATTCGTACTGTATTAAAATTACCCAAGACTTTATCACCCAGCCATCCACCTAAAATTGGGATAAAATAAACAAGGGCAAGAAACCAACCATAATAATTACCTTTTGTAGCATCATCCCATTTAAATTCCTTTTCCATATAAAGCACTAAAATTGCCATAAGTGTATAGAAGCCAAAACGCTCCCACATTTCAGTGAAAAAAAGTACTATAATTCCTTTTGGGTGTTTTTTGAACATTGTTGCTCCAGGTTATTCGTTAATTCACTTAGTCAATTTTTTTTGTTGTTTTTGTAGTAAATCTCATTTTCACATTCAGATAGTTATGTGGTAATTGAAAATCACCGTTTATTAATGTTTTTTCTTTCGTGACCCAGCCTTTTATTTGCTTTTCTGCCCTTATTGCTTCTATTGGATTATAGAATTCATGAGTGTAGACAAGTTCAATCGGGCAATCTTTTAGCAGTGTAATTTTGTTTCTCTCCATCCTCATGTTCCTTAAGTCTCCTTTCAAGATTGTTTGTTACGTTTGTGTAATAGCTTTCCTCAGAGCATTTTACATTCTCTTCATTCCTCAGACCCCGCTCGGAATTACTGACGAGGAGTCGAATCATCGCAAATAATCATCTCACTAAAAATCCGTGTTTTAACGGATCTTTTGGATCGATATAAAAAACGCTTTTGCCGGTAATAAAAGCATTTCCTTCTATTTCTGGTATTACAGCTCTATAAGGACCAAATTTCGTTTCAGCAACTGCTTTCCCAATAAACTTAGTACCAATTATACTTTCAATTATCATAGGCTGGTTTAATTTTATTTCGTTATCAAAATAATGCAAAGCCATGCGGGCACTTACGCCGGTACCGGTTGGACTTCTATCAACTTCCCCATCTGCGAAGATGCAAACGTTTCTACTATCAGCTTCATTTGAATAAGATTTACCGTAAAAGATTGTTCCATAAAGAAAACTCAATTCATTATCGAAAGGGTGTTCAATTTTAAAATTATTCATAACTGTTTTTTTTATAAGCATTCCTTTATGGATTAATTCATCTACATTTTCTTGTACCAGCTTCAATCCAATTTCTTCAGCTTTTACAAATACATAAAAAGCACCACCAAAAGCTACATCAAACTTTACTTTACCTATTTCGGGCACATTTATTAATTCATCTTTCATTAAAACAAAAGAGGGAACATTGTGAAAGTAGATAGACGATATTTCATCATTTTCTATTTTTGCATAAGAAATAATTTGTCCAGCAGGAGTATCTATCTTAATAGTAGTAACGGGCGAGTTCTTTTCCATCATTCCAGTTTCCAAAACAACTTTTGTTAAGCCGATTATTCCATGTCCACACATTGTACTGTACCCTTCATTATGGAGGAATAAAGCACCAAAGTTGGAATCTTTTCTTTCAGGTGGAGTAATAACACATCCGTACATATCGGCATGACCTCTGGGCTCCCACATTAATGCTTTTCTGAAATCATCTAAATTTTCCTTCATGTACTGGCGTTTTTCCAGAATGGTATAACCTTTAATTTCTGGTAATCCGCTTAAAATTATACGAAGTGGTTCACCTGCAGTGTGAACATCAATAGTTTCAATTTCAGTCCAATCTTCAGGGTGCATCCATTCAGCAATTTTTCTTATTCGAAAGGTAGTTGACATTCAATTACCATCAAGATCGACTTGTTTATACATTAAATTTTTTCGGAGGACATGGCTTCTACTCCATCTATTGACTTGGGTATAGGAACACCTAATACTCTGCAGCCTTTTGAAGTTATTACAATATCATCTTCAATTCTTATACCGCCGAAGCCAATATAATTTTTAACTTTATTGTAGTTAATGTATTTAACAAACTTTTTTTCTGCTTCCCATTGATGGATTAACTCTGGTATGAAATAAATTCCTGGTTCAACAGTTAAAACAACTCCCGGCATTAATTCTTTCCCGTATCGAAGGGATTTCAATCCGAACTGTTCACTCCTCAAAATTTTTGTGGAATAACCTGTGTATTGTTCCCCAAAATTTTCCATATCATGAACATCTAAACCAAGCAAGTGACCTAAACCATGTGGGTAAAACAAAGCATGCGCACCCTCGTTTACAGCTGTTCTCATATCACCTTTCATAAGTCCGAGCGCTTTTAATCCTTCTGCAATTACTAATGCTGATTTTAAATGAACTGACCGCCATGTAATTTTTGGCTTAGCTGTTTTAATTGCGGCTAATTGTGCATCAAGTACTATTTGATAAATTTCTTTTTGCTTTTGTGTAAATTTACCTGATACAGGGAAGGTCCTCGTGATATCGCTTGAATAATGGTTAAAAGATTCAACACCTGAATCGTTTACTACAATATCACCATTTTTTAAAATATTGTTATACGAATGATTATGTAAAGTTTCTCCATGTTTAGAAAAAATAGTTGGGAACGAAAGTCCATTTCCCATAGAAAGAGCTATGCCTTCAATAAAACCCGCAATTTCTCTTTCAACCATTCCATTACGAGCAAGCTGCATAGCTGTAGTTTGCATCACATAAGAAATTTCAATTGCTTTTTCGATTTCTTTTAATTCTTCATTAGATTTTATACTTCTTTGATCAGCTACTGCTTTAATTAGTTCAATTGAGGCGTAATTATTAACCGCATTCGCATTTATTCCTAAAAGGTTTTCAAGTTTCAGCATATTGTCATATCTGTATTGAGGCACATAATGAATTTTTCTTCCTTGTGAAATTGCTTTTTTGATAAACGATTCAAGTTGGGAAAGTGAAGAGATATTAGCAACTCCTACATTTGCTGCTAATTGTTTTATAGTTGGTTGTTTGCCCATCCAAACAATATCGTTAACTGTAAAATCGTCCCCAAAAATTATTTCTTTGTTTTCGTCAGCATCAATTATTGCAAAAAGTCCCGCTCGGTCTAAACCAAAGTAATAAAGAAATGTGCTATCCTGCCTGTATTTGTATGTGTTGTCAGCGTAATTCATCGGTGCTTCATCGTTGCCAGGGAAAAGAATTAAGCCGGTTTTAATTTTCTTCTTTAGCTGCTCTCTTCGTTTAATGTAAATTTTTTTATCAAACATTTTTTGACCTCATTAATTATTTTATGATTAGAATCTTACTAGATACCTCTAAGTCTCTAACAAAAAATATGAACTAAAAGTTAAATTAATGAAAATTATTGTCAATTGAGTAATAAACTCAACAGTACTAGACCTAATTTTTTACTAAGAAATTTTATTTCGCAAAAACAATATTTTACGTTTTGGCTTACACTGAAAAATCAATTCCTAATAAACTTTAGAGTTAATATTCTTTACACATTAAAATCTACAATTATTTTACAGACATATTATAAAAAGGATATTACAAATAACATTCGAATTCATTAAGTTACTGCAACAAAAAAATGAGAAATGTATGGCTGCACTTAAAAATTACTCAATGCTTTTTATTTCTCTTATTTTGCTAAGTTGCTCTTCAATAACTTTAAAGCCTGTAAGATACGGTTGGCCAATTGAAGATGTTCAAAAAGTTGACCAAAAGGGTTTTATAAACATCAACAGGTACTCCACAAAAATTAATGTTAAGCAAATCTTCTTTTTAGAAACAAACGATTCAACAAACGTTAAGGACAAAGAAATTAGACTTATTAGAGACGATGCAGGCTTTTATTACTTTACTTCCCCCGGCTTCAAGCATGTGTATATATTTAAATCTGACGAAGGCTCGATGAAATTAGAAAACCAAATACTAATAAACCAAGCGGGGTTAAAATCTCCGGCAATGAACCAAAGAAATTCTTACATAGAAATAATTGACGGTGAAAAAACTTATATGTTGAACAACAAAGGAATAGTGAGGTAATTTCTATGAGCAGATATATTCACCAAACAATAGTATTGTTGACTTTAGTCCTTTTTCTCAGCTCAATAACTTATTCACAATCAGACTACGAAAAAGTTAGGAACTTTAAGACTAAATACAAAGAAATCGAAGACTCGCTTAAAAATGCCAAATCGTTTGACGATGTTTTAAGGGCGCAGGACAATTTAGAAAAACTAAAAATCGAATTTTCAAGCAGCAGAGATTTACTTGACAAAAGCTTATACCCCGAAAGTTATAACTCAGCCATTGAAAAACTTGAAAATGCTATATTGCTACGTAAAAGTGACTTCAGCCAAATTGTTGAATTAAAAACTCAAGTTGACACATTAAAAAGCCGGATAACAATATTAAACGAAAAAAATGCAAGTCTTCTTTTACAGATAAAGGAACTTCAACTAAGTCAAAAAAAAGATAAACAAACAATTGCATCACTACAAAAACTTGTAGCTACATTAAGAGCAAATTTACTCCAACGTGACGAACTTGTAAGAAACATAGTTGATAGTTTGCTTGTCTCTTTTGTGAAAGCGCCTTCTTCAATGAGCGATGCAGAAAAACAAAATATTTTCAACAAGATTGATTCAGGCAATTTGTTTTACAATATTGAACGAGCAATCTCAGATAACATACAATTCCTTAGTGTCACATCTTTAACTCCAGATGACCTTAATGAAATAAAGAAACAACATAAAGAGTTTTCCGGTTTATGGAAAAAGATCGGCTCTAAGCTTTCTGAAGTATACTTAAATAAATCAGAAAAAATACGAGAAATTAGTCTAATCGATAACATGTTCGAACAGTGGAATCAAAAAATAAACGAGGAAATATGGTCCTCGATTAACAAAGAATTCAGAAGTAAAGATATACCTCTGTTAGCCTTTAACAATGGCGATGAATTTACAGTTAGCATATCAAACTACATAGACGATGAAATAAAAAACCTTTCTGTTAGAAGAAAAAGTGAAGCGCTAAAAACCTTCGATACTTTTACGGATTCAGTTTGGTTCGGAAAAATAAAACCAATTTGGGTTCCGCTATTAATTAATAATAATCTTTTAACCGAAGCACAAAAAGATACTATAGAAAACAGAATTGCACAATGGAAAGAAAAAGTTGAGCCATCTGGCATCCCAATATGGATTTATATTATTGCTGCTTTATTGATTTTATCATTTTTTATTGCTTTGTTCAGGAGAAACAAAAATCAAAAAGTAATCCAAAAAACAACAGAACAATGAGAGCAAAGAGTTACAGAGAAATTAATGTATTTAATGCATAGGCTCTTTAATAATACTCATGTTCTTTAATTTAGACTGGTAGATAGTGGAATTCATACACATTTTAAGTCTTTTTGTTATTGGATTAATTGCTGCATTTATTAATGTAAATGCAGGCGGCGGTTCAGCTCTTACATTGCCCGCATTAATATTCTTAGGATTAGATTCAGCAACTGCAAATGGAACTAATAGGATAGCGGTTATTTTACAAAACCTCTCAGCCGTTGCTTCATTTAAAAAAGAAAAGTACGAACAGTTCAATTTAAGCATAAAACTCTCTCTCTTTACTCTGCCAGGTTCAGTGATTGGAGCAATAACCGCAGTTAAAATTGGCGATGAATTATTCCAAAAAATTTTAGGAATAATAATGATTGCTGTAACAATCACAATGCTTTTACCTCAATCAAAAAATTCAATTACAATTGATAATGCCGACAAAAAGCTAACCCCCTCAACTATAATTTACTTTTTGCTGATTGGTTTTTATGGCGGATTTATTCAAGTAGGGATTGGTTTTCTCTTGATGATTGTGCTTCACAAAGCAATGAAATTTAGCCTTATTTATGTTAACATGCACAAAGTATTCATTGCACTTTTTTTAACAATACCAGCTTTTATAATCTTTATTATTAACCATAACGTTAATTGGTACTGGGGATTAATACTCGCCCTTGGAAATGCAACCGGTGGTTGGTGGGCAGCTAAAATATCAGTTAAAAAAGGTGATAGATTTATACGCGTAATTATAATTCTCGCAATATTAATAATGGCTCTAAAGTTAATAGGTATAATATTATAAATACCAATATGATTACACTACATTTTATTCCATAGTTTTATATTTTTAGCAGAAAAAATAATTATGTATAAAATACTCGTACTTGGAGCTGGATTAATAGGCGGACCAATTGCAACAGATCTTTCAAATGAAAAAAACTTTGAAGTCACCGCCGCCGATATTAATCAAAAATTGCTAAACAAACTCGGCACAAAAATTCATAAAATAAATATTGATTTATCAATTCAACACAACGTAAGAGAAATTATAAAGGATAAAGATATAATTGTAAATGCTCTGCCAGGTTTTATCGGCTACGCTACCTTCCAAACAGTTATTAAATCAAAGAAAAATGTTGTTGATTTAGCCTTTTATGAAGAAGACCCCTTTACCATTGATGAATTAGCAAAACAAAATAATATTACCGCTTTAGTTGACTGTGGTGTATCGCCAGGAATAAGCAATTTGTTAATTGGCAGAGCAGTTTCAAAAATTTCTTACATAGAAAATATTCAAATATTTGTAGGCGGCTTACCACTTAACCCAGATAATAGATTAAAGTACAAAACAGTTTTTTCTGTAACAGACTTATTAGAAGAATACGTTCGTCCTGTAAGATTAATTGAAAACGGCAAACTTAAAATTAAGCCGCCTCTCAGTGATATAGAACAAATAGAATTTGCTGGTGCAGGCTTGTTAGAAGCTTTCAACAGCGATGGCTTAAGGACATTGATAACCACTACAAAAGCAAAAAATATGAAAGAGAAAACTCTCCGTTACCCAGGTCACGCAGAAAAAATATTACTCTTAAAAGATGCGGGATTTTTAGACAAAGAAGAATTTATGATTAAAGGAGTTGCTGTTTCCCCATTCGAAATTACTGCAAAAGTTCTATCCAAGTCTTTAGCACTTGGCAAGAATGATAGAGATTTTACCATTTTAAGAGTAATTGTAGAAGGAAAGAATAACAGGGCAAAAATAAAACTCACGTACGATTTGTTAGACAAATTTGATGAACAAACAAAAACTCATTCAATGGCAAGAACAACAGGATTTATGGCTTCAATGTGTGTTAGATTAATTGCTTCTGGAATTTTCTCCAAAAAAGGAATTTTTCCACCCGAAATATTAGGCAAGGATGAAAAAGCAAGTGAATTTATATTATCTGGATTAAAACAAAAAGGTATTTCAATTGAAAGAAATTACGAAGAATTCCAGATATAAGTTAAATAAAGAAAAAACCTTTGCCAGTCTTGCTATAAATTTTTTTGTAAATCTAAATAGCCCCAAAAAACTTCCACATTCTACCGAAGTTATGAATCCATACAGAACTAGAGAAGTACAAAAAATCATCTGCAATTTTTTTTATAAATTTTACAACGATACTAACAACAGAATTTTTATCTTAGGAATAAATCCTGGCAGATTTGGCGGGGGAATAACAGGAATCCCATTTACTGACCCAATTAGGCTTGAAGAAAACTGTGGCATAAAAAATCCCTTTCCTAAAAAGCTCGAACTTTCAAGTAGATTTATTTACAAAGTTATTGAAAAATTCGGTGGACCAGAATTGTTTTATTCTAAATTTTACATCTCAGCATTATATCCATTAGCTTTAATAAAAGATGGGGTAAATTATAATTACTATGATAACAAGGAACTATACTTTGCATTAAAAGATGAAATTAAATATTTTCTTAAAAAACAATTCCAGTTCGGCGCAAAAAACGATTTTGTGATTAGTCTTGGTAAGAAAAACACAAAATTCCTAAAAGAAATTAATGATGAGCTTTTACTTTTCAAAGAAATTATTACCTTAGAACATCCTCGTTACATAATGCAATATAGGCAAAAATTTATCGGCAAATACATTTCTAAATATTTAGAATGCCTCAATAGTTTTTAATCCAAATTTTTCAGTGAAAAATGTGAGTTAAAGATTACTATCTGCTCATACTTGCTAATGCTTCTTTAATTAAATCTTCTATAGCTATGGATGGATTTTTATCTAAAACTGCTCTAACTGCTCGTTCGGCAATTTTCAAATTGTAGCCCAAATTAATCAACGCATTAACAGCATCGATTTTTAAGTTAGAACTTCCTTTCGAAATAAAATCAGTTTTTTCAGCAAACGATTCAACTTTATCGCGCAATTCTACTAATAAACGTTCTGCCGTCTTTTTACCGATACCTGGTATAGCTGTCAAACGAGCTAAATTATTCATCCTCAATGCCTCTTGCAGTTCTTCTATTTCTATTCCGGATAAAATACTTTGTGCAATTTTAGGACCGATACCGCTCACAGAGATAAGCATTTCAAACATTTCTTTTTCATCTAATGTATAGAAGCCATAAAGTTCCAGTGAATTTTCTTTTAATGCAAGAAAAGTATAAAGTGAAGCTTCTTGCTTTTCAGCTAATTTCTGAAAAGTAGAAATAGAAATATTAACAAGGTAACCAACACCATTTACATCTAAAATAATTTTTGTTGGTTTTTTTGAAACTATCTTTCCGCTTAGATATCCAATCATATTAATCAACTAATTAGTTGGTTACAAGCCGCTTAAAATTTTATCGGGATTTTCAGCTATAAACTCTTTCCAATTTTTACTTCTTCGAAAGTTTGAACTCATTTTAAAAGCATGACAAACTGCAACAGCAAGCGCATCACTTTCATCATATTTCATCTTCTTTTTTTTTAAGCCGAGCAATTTTTTTATCATAAATTGAACTTGTTCTTTTGAAGCGGCTCCATTTCCAACTACTGATTTTTTAACTTCTCTTGGAGAGTATTCTTTTAATGGGATATTATTATTAATTGCTGCTAACAACGAAACACCTCTTGCGTAGCCAATTTTTAAAGCAGATTGAACATTTTTTCCGTAGAATGCTGTTTCTAACGCAAATTCATCAGGCTTATAAAATTTTATTAGCTTATCTAATTCATCGTATATCATTTTAAGTCGTGGAGCCATTTCTTTTGTGTTAGGCAGTTTAATAAATCCAGCAGCAATTTGTATAGTTTCGTTATTTTTAAAATCAATTATACCATATCCAGTAAAAATTGTACCGGGATCTACTCCTAAAATTCTCATAACAAGTTAAAAACTCATTTTTAGTTTTTATGAAAAATCTGCCGCTGTATAAACATTTTGTACATCATCGTTGTCTTCTAATGCTTCAATTAGCTTTTCCAATTTCTCTGCAGTTTCACCCGATACATTAATTGTATTTTTTGCAATCCACTGTATTGAAGCATTTTCAATTTCTAATTTTTTTTCTGCCAAAGCTTTACGGACACTTTCAAAATTTTCCACAGAAGTTGTAACTTCAAAGAACTCATCTTCAGTCTGAAGATCTTCTACTGGTGAGTCTATTATTAACTCCATCATTTGGTCTTCTGTCATCGAGTTGCGTTTTACGGTAATTATACCTTTTCTTTCGAACATCCAAGCTACAGAATTAGCCTCGCCTAAAGAGCCGCCATTTTTACTAAAAGCATGTCTAATTTCAGCCACTGTTCTATTTTTATTATCGGTTGCGGCTTCTACAAGAATAGCTACACCGCCCGGGCCATAGCCTTCATAAAGTACTTCATAGTAAACTGCGCCTTCAAGTTCACCAGTAGCTTTTTTAATTGCACGCTCAATATTTTCTGCAGGCATGTTAGCAGCTTTAGCGTTATCGACCGCAAGTCGAAGTCTAGGATTGCCATCAATATCACCGCCACCTTGTTTAGCTGCTATGGTAATCTCTTTAATTAGTTTAGTAAACAGCTTTCCCCTTTTGGAATCAATAACTGCTTTTTTTCTTCTTATAGTCGCCCATTTTGAGTGACCCGACATATTTTTCTCCTTGCTTTTTTTAATTCTGTAATTCTTTTACTAACAAATCTTTTATTCTTATTTGAGGAAACAATTTTCCATCTTTAGATACTGTTTCAATAGTGTATACAATATCCACCAAATTTTTATCTTTATCAATTAAGTCAACGTAGTAACCCAAATTAAAACCAATTGCATCAAATACTTTTTCATTTCCATTTTGTTTAAATACAGTAGAAAGATGATTTGTACCAACAAGGCGGGGCTGATAAACGAGCGAAACATCTTCTGACATAAATACAGGCCGCATATTACCGGGTCCAAAAGGTGCAAATTGATTTAATATCCTTACAAATTTTGGCGTTATTTCCGAAAAGTGAATTTTAGCATCTATTTCAATTTCCGGCAGCCTATCATTTTCTGATAAATTTTGTTTAAGAATAGCATTGAATCGCTGCTTAAATTCATCAATCTTATTGATTTCAACTGCCAAGCCGGCAGCAGCCTCGTGCCCGCCAAATTGCAAAAGCAAATCCTCACATGCTTGAAGTGCCTCATAAATGTTAAATCCAGGCACACTTCTGGCTGAACCTTTAGCTACACCATCAACAGTAGTAAGCATAATCGATGGCTTATGAAATTTTTCTACTAAACGTGAAGCTACTATCCCAATTACGCCAGGATGCCAGTTATCATCGTGCAATACTATTCCAAGTTCATTTTGTAAATCATAATTTTGTTCTACCAGCGAAACCGCATGTGAAAACGTCATTTCATCTATCTTGCGGCGCTGTTGATTTTCATTCTCAAGAACTATAGCCAACTCCTCAGCTTTTTTGGGGTCTTCTGTAGTAAAAAGCTCAACTGCTCGGTTTGCATCGCCTAACCTGCCAACAGCATTAATCCGTGGAGCAATTGAAAATACAATTTGTCCAGCTGTTAAATTACCTGGTTCCATTTTTGCTGCTTTAATTAACGCAAGTATTCCCGGCCTGGGATTAGTATTTATTAAATCAATTCCTTCTTTAACGAGAATTCTATTTTCGTCAATAAGAGGAACAATATCTGCTGCACCTGCAAGTGCTACTAAGTCAAGGTATTTTAACGCCATATCTTTGTTGCCAATTCGATAGCCGATAGCTCTTGCTAATTTAAAAGCTACACCTGCACCAGAGAGGTATTTAAAGGGATATTGGCAGCCAGGTTTAATTGGGTCTAATATGGCAAAAGCATTTGGCAATCTTTCTTTAGGCTGATGGTGGTCACAAACAATAGTATCAATTCCAAAGGAGTTAGCGTAATCAATTTCCTCTACTGCTGTAATTCCGCAGTCAACAGAAATAATAAGTTTAATTCCGCGTTCTTTTAAATAATCTATACTTGAGGGGGAGATTCCGTAGCCTTCTGTAATTCTATTTGGTATGTAAGTTTCGACACGCGCGCCAAGTTCTTTTAAAAAAAGGAACATCAGTGATGCAGAGCATGTGCCGTCAACATCATAATCACCGTAGACGCAAATCTTTTCGTTATTAGTAATTGCATTTATTACACGAATTGAAGCCTCTGACATACCATCCATAAGGAAGGGGTCGTGAAGGGAATCTAAAGATGGGCGAAAATAAGATTTAGCTTCAAAAAAATTTGTAACACCTCTATTTACAAGAACTGTTGCAAGTGCGTTAGAAATATTAAGGCTATCTGCCAATGCAAGAACTAAATTGTCTTGTGGTGTTTCTTTGAACTTCCAACGTTTTTTTAGCATTTTATTAAATATAGAAGGCAAGCAACAAGTCAAGACTATAAGCCGAATTCTGTAATCCCGCTTCAAGCGGGACGGCAGTTATTTATCTTGCTCTGTTATCTCTAACAGAGTCTAAGCGGTCTACCCAAAGGGACTTGATGGCGAACAACCATCTCTTTCGAACTAACGAAAGAGCCCTTTTACTTGACCTTGCTCCAAGCGGGGTTTACCATGCCTTGTCCATTACTGTCCAAGCGGTAGGCTCTTACCCTGCCTTTTCACCCTTACCCCTCGTCTTCACTCGGGGCGGTATTTTTTCTGTGGCACTTTCCATAACCGAGAACTTTCGTTACTCGGCTTCCGGGTATTACCCGGCGCTTCGTTCTACGGAGTTCGGACTTTCCTCCCCGCCACTGGCGGGACAACTGCCCATCTTGACTCATTGATTGCTCTTCTACTATCCTTTTTTTAAATAATATTTTTTCAATGAACTGAATATAACAAAAATTTATTCTTTAGGCATTCCGAAAAATTAAGACTGTATTTCTCCCTTACTAATTCCCCATTAAATTCGATATAAAATTCAGATTTTTTGAGCTGGAACTTGAAATTATTATCTTAATTATTGCAGTTAATGGCACCGAAAGAAACATTCCTACAATACCCCATAAATAACCCCAAATTAGCAGCGATAAAAGTATAACTATTGGATTCAGCCCAAGACGATCACCAAAAATTTTCGGCTCTACTACATTGCCCATCAGATTCTGTATTAATATTAAAAAAACAGCTACAATAAGTGTGTAACTAATCGATTCAAACTGAACTAATGTCATTAGTGATGCAAGTATTACTGCCAAAGCAGAACCAATGTTCGGTATAAAATTTAACAGAACTGAAAGAACTGCCCATATAATTGCAAACTCTACTCCAAAAACCCACAGAACAATACCGATTAAAGATCCAGTAATTAAGCTAATCAAAAATTTTGTCGTGATATATCTTTGAACTTGTTCTGTAATATCCTTAAAAGTTCTCTTTAATTTCTCTTCACGTTCTGCCTTAATTTTTTCCATTTCTTGTTCAAATTCTGAATTCATTTCCTTTGGAACATTTTTATCCTTTTCGTTTAGCTGCCTTTTAATTTTTTTTATAGAACCCCTAATATTTTTTTCTACATACCTTTTTCTAATCACTTCAAATATTCTATTATGGCCACTGCTTATAAAAATAAAAAAGAATAAGACAAAAAAAACAGAAGAGAACAAACTTAATGTTGATGAAAACAATCCAGAAGCAATACCGCTATAGTCAAGTTCTTGCAAGACTTTTGTAAGATTAAAATGAGTTAAAGCTTCGTCTTTTATGCCTAGATTAATAGACATAGCCGAAACAATATTATTTAGTTTGCCTTCAAGAAGTGGTAAAGCGCCTTTAAACTGTGTAAATGAATCAATTAAAAACCTTGAAATACCCCAAATGAAAACAGCTGTAATTAATACATCAATAAAAATTACCGACCAACGGGGGATTTTATTTTTTGTCAACACATTATTTAATGGCTCAAATAAAAAGAATAAAAAATATGCTATTATAAAAGGTATGAAAATATGCTGTAGTTCTTTCATAACAAGCAGAATAACAAATAATCCAATCACAGTTGTAAAAAACTTAACTGTAGGATCAGAATTTCGTCGTTTCATAATAAAAACTTTGTTATTAGAGATTTCAGTTTAAATTTTGTACTAAAATATCAAATAATTTCTTATTATACGCATAGTATTCAAAAAATTAATTTATTCTGCTTAGATGCAAAATAAAATTAGTTATCAAAGCAGTAAATTTTATATTGTAATTTTTGTTGTAGGAATTGGCATAGCTTTTATAATTCTAACGGGTTTGTTTTACGGCATTAAGCTAAATTATAATTACTCCAAATTAATTCAGGCTACTATTGGAATACAAACAAATCTATCAAAAGCAAGAATCATTTTTTTAGAAAATTCAAATAATCCTGCAATGTTAAGCAAGGCATGGAATTACTTAGAATCAGTTGAACTAAATGCAAAAGTCCTAACTGAACAAATTGACAATTATACGTTTATTCCTCTACCATACAACGATATTGAGTTTTCCGAAAAAGCACAAGAAATCCGCAGGGAATTAGTTAACTACAGAGCTCTTTCCAATAAACTACTAAAAGCACAACCATCGGAAATTTCAAAAATAGAAACCGAATGGGAGTACACCTTTAGTGAAATTAATGCAAGAACCGACCAAATAGAAAAGCAGCTTGAAAGTTTAATTGATAATAATTCCAAGGTATTTCGGTTTATTCAATTACTATTAATTTTGGCAAGTCTTTTATTAGCATTTATTACATTATTAGTTTTTATCAAATATGAAAAACAAAAGCGCCAGTATTTAAGGGATATTGGTGAAGCTCGACGCTCTTTGGAAAAGAAAACCTTAGAAAAAAAACAAACAGAAGTTATTCTTCAGGAAACCGAACGAAAATTATCTACTTTAATGAAAAACCTGCCGGGAATGGTATTCCGTTGTAAACCTGATGAAAACTATACTGTAGAATATGCCAGCGACGGTTCACAGCTAATAACTGGATATAAACCCGAAGACTTGATAGAAAATAAAGTGGTTTCATACGCATCACTTATTCATCCAGACGATAAACATAAGGTTCAGCAGCAAATTATTGAAGCAGTTGAAAGCAGGAAGCCTTTTCAATTAGTTTACAGAATTGTAACTGCAAGCGGATATACAAAATGGGTTTGGGAACAAGGCATTGGAATTTTTTCAGAAACCGACGATGAGTTGATTGCATTAGAAGGATTTATTACTGATATAACTGAACAAAAAACGATAGAAGAACAATTATATCTCCAAAGTACAGCATTAGAAGCTGCTGCAAATGCTATTGTTATAACCGATCAAGATGGTGCGATTTTGTGGGCTAACTCCGCTTTCTTTAAAATGACTGGTTATTCATTAGCAGAAGTATTTGGCAAAAAGATGAATTTTCTGAAGTCTGGCAAACATGATAACACCTATTACGAATACATGTGGAACACCATTAAAAGTGGTAAGAACTGGCGAGGTGAATTGATTAATAGGCGCAAGGACGGTTCATTATACAATGAAGAAATGTTTATTGCACCTGTAATAAACCCCAAGGGTGAAATAATTCACTTCGTTGCCATTAAACAAGATATTACAGAACGAAAAATAGCAGAGCAAGCATTAATTGAAAGTGAGCTTCGCTTTAGAGGGCTTTATGAAAACGCAACTGTTGGTATGTATAGAACAACTCCCGACGGAAAAATTTTAATGGCTAATCCCGCACTTATAAATATGCTGGGCTATAAAAATTTTGATGAACTTTCAAAAATAAATGCATCCGATGTTTATTTTGACAAAAACTCACGGGAAAAATTCAAGCGAATAATAAATAACGAATATAAAGTTAAAGGTATGGAAGTTGCCTGGAAAAAGGCTGACGGCAACATTATATTTGTCAGGGAAAGTGCCAGAGCAGTCAAAGATGCTGACGGTAGAATAATTTATTACGAAGGAACGGTTGAAGATATAACTGAAAAGAAGAAAGCTGAAGAAGAACTTATATTAGCTAAAGAAAAAGCCGAACAATCAGACAAGCTGAAATCTGAATTTCTATCTCAAATGTCACACGAAATTAGAACACCGATGAACGTTATTATCAGCTTTAATAATTTGTTGAAGGAAGAATTATACTACCAAGTTGATGACGAACTGAAAAACAGCTTTGACGTTATTGAAGAAGAGAGCAAACGAATTATTAGAACTGTAGAATTAATTTTAGATATGTCAGAAATTCAAACCGGTCAATACCATCCAACATTTAAGAAATTGAATTTATTTGATGATGTTATAAAGCAGCTTCACGTCGATTTCACTCCACATGCAAATAAAAAGAATATCGTTTTTGATCTTCGCAAAGAAACAGATTTAACTATTGTTGAGGCCGACGAATATTCCATTAAACAAATTTTTAAACATCTTATTGAAAACGCTATTAAATTTACTGAACAAGGGAAAGTTGAAATATACATTGGTTTAGACCCGATAAAAAGATTATATGTTCAAGTTACTGATACAGGTGTGGGAATATCAGATGAATATATGCCTCGACTTTTCACACCATTTACAAAAGAAGAAATCGGCTATACAAGAAAGTTTGAGGGCAACGGTCTTGGATTGGCTTTAGTAAAAAAATATTGTGAGCTAAACAACGCTGAAATAAAGGTTGTAAGCAAAAAAGGTAAAGGAAGTATTTTTAGAGTAACTTTTTTAAAATCGCCAATTAAAGAAATTCTTCACAAAATCTAACACAAAAAAATTTTAATAAGAATCTTAGTATTTAACTCACAGAAATAAAATCAAGTAAGTTTATCCTTTCAGTCAATTCATTAATTTTTGAACTAATATTTGTTTCCTTTTTATCTTTTTCTTGAAGCGTCTTTTTCAGCAGCTCATCTAAAGTAATTAGTGTTTCTTCCAGCTTTTGATTAATGTCGTATCTAAACTTTATAAATGATTCCTGTATTTTGTAATTAATATCGTAGTTAATTCTGCCACAATTCATTTCAATCTTGTTTTTTAGATTATCAGCTACACTTGTTACAATTTTTTTCTCGATAAAATGTTTAGGCATAATTAAAGATAGGAAGCTACTTTTCAACGCTATTGGTATGTAATCAACATCGAATTTGTAATAAAAGCTTGTGTATACATCTAAATCAAAAGTGCTACTTAAGCTTTCAAAACTTACATCTGAATTAATTGACATAGTTTTTGTCAACTCTCTTAAAAAACCATTAGAACCATCATAGTACTTTTTAATTAATTCCTTAAATTTATTTATTACCTCGCTTTCTAGGTCCGACTTTAATTTATCAAACCTATCGCGAATTTCGTTAAAAATTTTAATTTGATATTCTTCAGCACCTAATTCCTTTATGTTTGTTACTGTATGCTGCGGTTTTAGCAGCAATGGGTCTATAAACTCAGAACATAGGGTATTTTTTAGTTTAGTAATTTCATCTGTAACAAATGCTTGAAGTTGTTTTATTCTCCCATTCATTACAATATCAAACTCATCTTTATCTTTTTTTATTGTATCAAGTGACTGCTGAAAAGACTGATATTGATTTTTTAACTCCTCAAGCGGCATTTTCATACTGTTCAATTCAAAGTCAAGCAGAGATTTTATTTTCTTAGCAATAATTGATATTCTATTTTTTGTAGATATTAATAGCAGGTCGTTTTTTTCAGTCTCTACAAAACTTTCAAGTTTGTCTCTCAATGGTATAATTTTACTTTTTTCAATCATCAAGTTGTTCTTATTTCTATAACCTTCCAAGGCATATTTACTAGAAACCAGATAAAAATCATAATTAGTCCCATCGAACAGTTGGTTCAATTCGTTTTTGTTAAACGAAACAATTTTATCTATCTCTTTATCAGTTAATAAATCAATTTTATTTAATACGAACAGTATTTTAGGTACATTTTCTTTAAGGTCTTTTAAAAAATTTATCTCAATTTGTGAAAGGGGGTTATCTGCAGAAAGCAAAAAAACAGCAGCATCAATTTTTTCTATGAATTCATACGTCGTTAATGTATTATGGCTCAATGTAGAACCTACACCTGGTGTATCAATAATTGATATATTTTTTAATATCTCAGAAGGTGAATAAATTCTTACTATAGAGACGTTTTTACAATTAAGTTTATTTTCTTCTTCAGAAATATATTCACCAACTTTTTCAACGGGTATCTTAAGTTTTGTATCATCTCTAAAGCTCACTTCTGCTGAAGTTTCATTTCCATATTCAATAAGCGTAATTACAGATGTAAGCGGAACAACAGCTGTAGGTAAAATCTCATTTTCAAGCAAAGCATTTATAAATGTAGATTTCCCCCGCTTGAACATTCCTAGTATGACAAGATAAAATTTCTTTTGTTTTACTTTTTCACTTAACTCATCGATCTCCTTCATTATAGTGAACAGAGAATAAACAGTTGAAATGTCCTTTAGTTGGTTCAGCGTTTTATATATATTATTTTCGTTCATAAGAAAACATTTAACAATTTTTAATTAACGATTCTTAAATGCTTTCAGGCCGGCAAAAGTAGAGTTGCCCTCTAATTCCTCCTCAATTCTAATTAATTGATTGAACTTAGCAATTCTTTCGCTGCGGCATCCACTCCCGGTTTTTAAATGCCCAGCACCAACAGCTACTGTTAAATCCGCTATAGTGGTATCTTCAGTTTCTCCGCTTCTGTGGGAAACAAAACAATTATAATTATTTTGATAGGCCAGGTTAATTGTATCAAGTGTTTCGCTCACGGTACCAATTTGATTTAGTTTTATTAAAATGGAATTAGCTACTTTTTTATCTATTCCTTCCTTTAATATTTTTGGATTGGTGCAAAAAATATCATCACCTACAAGTTCTATTTTACTGCCAAGTTCAGCTGTTAATTTTTGCCAGCCTTTCCAATCGTTTTCAGCCATTCCATCTTCAATTAAAATTATTGGATAATCGTTTATCCATTTTTTCCAAAGTTCAATTAGTTCATCTGAGGAAACATAATGTTGATCAGATTTAAAAAATTTATACTTGCCATCTTCCCACATTTCGCTTGATGCTGGGTCAAGGCATATTGACACATCTTGGCCTGGTTTATATCCTGCTTGACTAATAGCATCAAGAATAATTTCAACTGCTTCTTGATTTGATTTTAAGTTTGGTGCAAATCCACCCTCATCACCAACACCAGTTGAATATCCTTTCTTTTTTAATATTTCTTTAAGCGTATGAAAAATTTCCACCCCAATTCTTATTGCATCTTTAAAAGCAGTAGCATTATGCGGTGCTATCATAAACTCTTGAAAATCCACATTATTATCTGCATGTCTTCCACCATTAATTACATTCATGCATGGTACTGGTAGGATATATTTTTCTTTATCTGACAAATAACGATACAATGGAATTTTTTTTGAAGCTGCTGCGGCTTTTGCAAAAGCCATAGAAACACCTAATATAGCATTAGCTCCCAACTTTGATTTGTTTAGTGTTCCATCCAATCGAATCATTTGTACATCAATTTCTTCCTGTGAATTAAATTCTTTGCCTACAATATCGTTAGCGATTATTTGGTTCACATTTGCAACAGCTTTTGAAACACCTTTACCTTTAAATTTTGTTTTATCGCCATCGCGTAATTCAACTGCTTCTCTTTCGCCCGTGCTTGCACCACTTGGCACAATAGCCCTTCCCAAAAAATCACCATCAAGCAAAATATCAACTTCAACTGTTGGATTACCTCTTGAGTCAAGAACTTCTCTGGCTTTTACATTTTTAATTTTCATGTCACTTGTTCCTCGTTTGTTGTTTTAGTGTTTATGTTAATATTTCATTATAACCATTTTTATTCACATTCTTTTTAGAAGCCGAATATTCAAGTAATTGCTGCCACGACTTCTTTTCGTCTTCTGTTATTTCTATTTTGGATTGATAATCATGCTTTTGAATAAAGTTAGTTAAGTTGTTAAACAACTTATTTAATTTAATTTTCTGTACATTAACAAAGTATGTAATTACTTCTTCATTTGGTGCTTCATTTAACAGGTACAAAAAGTGTCTTCTGCATAAAAGTACGTTATTGTTTTCGTACAGCTTTTGAAATTCTTCATCTTTATAAAGTCTAATTATCTCATGAGTATAAAAAGATTCACTGTGTTTTTGATTTTCACATGCTGGACATTCACCATTAGCAGCAAGTTTTTGCAATATTTCTTTTCTATAATAATTAAAAGTTCGCTTGTTGTATTTCCGCTGGGGTTCTAAGATCCTGCTCAACAATTTTAATTCTTTCTGCAACAGAGTTTCGTATAAGACAGAAATGTTTAATCCATCACTTTTTATTTTTACTTCTGTTTCTTTCAACATGTAAGTATGTGTATTGCACATGCCGAAAGATGCGAGCATTTTTTTATGAACCGCAGCATCAAGTACGTACTCGTAAAGAAGGAATTCAAAATACTTTTCTAATGAATTAAGCATAATCATGCAAATAGGGCAGCCTTCCTTCTTTAGGCTTTCCTTCAATTCAACCCAACTTAATCCTCGTTTAATTGCTGAAATTTCACTGCTCTCCATTTGATTGTTACTCTCTTTTCTCAAACAAACTATCCCCTTTAACGAGCTTTGGATATTTTGGATTTGTTAAATCCCTTATATCTTGTGTGTAGATTAAACTTATTGTTACATTTCTATCAAGTTCAGGGAATCTAAGATTTTTATAGTCAACAATTTTTTCTTTCTGCAAATGCACTTCCAATTCATCCCTATTAAAATATATTTTCCCACATACGCCGCACCTATATTGTTTACCTGACAATGTTTCTATTGCAAATGGGATTTTGTTTTTCATCCTAAGTTTTGCTGTAAGCTTAGGTACCGACATACTGTTTCCCTTTAATTATTTTTTTGATTTGTTCATTATTCATCGTAGCTGGTATTTTTTGTCTGCTGATGTGCAATCCAACAGAGGTAGCTATAACAGCTGCCATAACTGCATCTGTTAACCAATGCTGGTCGTGATAAATTCTCCCAAAAAATGTTAATACTGCAAGTCCATACCAAAATATTTTCCATAATATATTATTAAATAACGAAGCCATAACAGCTGAAAATGCAAAAGCAACAGCTACATCTCCAGAAGGCAGCGAAAGATGGTCGTTCGGTCCTAATGTAAAAGGAACAAAAGAAAAACTACCATGCCCGCTATAAGGCCGCCACCTGCCGAATATTGATTTTAACACAGTTACAATTATACCTGAGATAAAAAACGCCTCGAAAATTTTTAATCCAATTAGCCGTATTTTTTCTTTATTAAAAACTATACCTCCGCCGTAAAAAATTACTACTGCAGCTATTGTTAAATATAATTTCCCATAAAAATGACCAACAGAAAAAATTGTATCAAAAACAGAACTGTGGATCTGTGAAAACCAAAGTCTTACAGTTGAATCGACAAAAAAACTGATTAAATAGCATACTAGTAAGCTTAAGGCTAAAAGACTGTTTATTTTGACAAATTTTATTAATTGTTCAAAGTAAGACTTTGCATCGTTATAAGTATTTATTAAATCTTCTTTTAACATATACATTATGGTTTGTTTTTAGGGTTTAGTTGTAGGTTTTACAGAGGCAAGACTCCTACAACAAACCATTTATTTTCATATTAGTTGTAGGAGTTATCAACCCAATAGAATGGGTAGTAATAGCGAACTCCATCGCATTTTCTTTGTAAAAGTATAAAAAATTTGTGTCAGAAAAAACGTCCAAAAATTCTTTTAATGAAACTGCGGGCTATAATTCAACCCAAATTTTCCACCAGACTGCTGGCATGTTAGAAAAATGGGAACCCACCCACGAAGTGGTGGCTTCTCACACTTAGTAAAAAGTGAGTTAAACAAGTATATGAATAGTAATAATAATTATGATGACAAGCCACAACGTGGTGAATTCTCATGAATTCTTGGGTTTAACTATTATATTTACGTTTACCTTTAGGCTGTGGCCCAAAAGAAAATTTTTTGATGAATAATTTGGATTAAATGAGAACTGTTTTAGAAAAAAGAAAAATTAAAAAAATTAAAGATAAGGTAATAAGGTTAAACTTCATTTTTGCTAAGTAATATTACTAAGGTTAGCTCAAAAATAAAATGGGAATCCACCACTTCGTGGGTGGATTCCCACATTTCATGGTAAGGTTTTGTGTTTGGTATAATTGAGCCAAAGCCTCATCAGCCTCTGGCGGAAAAGCATTACTAATATATCAAAATCTTTGACAAGTTAAATGTTTAGTCGGAACGGCGTTCCGACTTACAATACGCAGTTAGCTGAACTGGCTGGTTTAAAAAGGCTTTTCTGCAAAAAATTCATTTCTTTTTTAGGGTCAAGCTAATTAACAATGTCTGTGCTTACTATTCTGCTACCATCTATTACCATAACGATTTTAACAGGGGATGTGCCATCATACCCAGTTTTATTTCCTGTGCCTACTAACGTTACTGAGTTAGGCGAAACTGTAGCTGAGAAACTGCCGTTTGAGCTAATTTCCATTCCTTCCGGGATTTTCCATCCTTTAAAAGAATTTTTACCAGCTGTGTTAAGAGAGCCTCGATAGTATTTATGAGCAATTGTGGCGAGTTTAGTTAAATCAGAAATAATTGCATTACGGTTTGCAGGTGCATCTGGGTCTTGCTTTTTTAAAATTGCTTTTTGATTATCTAAAGTTTGTTCAATCCTCTGCTGTGTATTATTGATTAAGTCTGGTATTTTATTTATTGAAGTACCTTGGGAATTGGGTGCAATTCGTAAATAAATTAAAAAAAGTAAAACAGCGATTGTAGTTAAAACTACTGTTTTGAAAATTTCCAAGATTAACTTGACAATTTCCATCATTCCTCTTTTTAATAGAAGAAGTGCTGTGCTATTAAAAATATATTCAAGACAAAAAAGCAGGACCTACATTTAAGTCCCCGTGTACTTTGTAGATTTTACCCAGTCAACCAGCAAAATCAGAATAGATATTGAGCCAAGAATAGCAGGGATTATATAAACCTCTTCATAATTTAAGCCCTCAAACCATTTACCAAAAACGGGCGTACCTAGCCAGGCACCAATCCATCCAAATATTATTTTTGAAATAAAAGAATTTACACCTGGCCGAACGTAGTAATTAAATGCAAAGTGAAGAATTGCCGAGACAACAATACTAATTACAAGCAGGATTAGAAAGCTTATAAAGCTCATTCCAATCATTATTGTCCCTCCTTTTTTTAATGCAATTTAGCACAGCACTTCTGGGGACAAGCGAAAAATAACAAAATAATCTTTTATGAACATAATTAATTAATTTTCAAGCTGATGTATAATCACACTTAATATCAATTTTTAATTAATTTTTTCAATTTTTCTATTTCATCTCTCAACACGGCAGCTCTCTCAAACTCCAAATCTTTAGCAGCATTTAGCATTTCTTCTGTCATTTGCTCGAGAAGGTCGTTTTTCTGCTCTTCGGTCATATATTTTACTACTGGTTCAGCTATTTTTATAAACGATTCTTCTTGCCGCTCGTAATCTTTTTTTCGTACATCGGCAATAGATGTTGATGAAAGGATTTCTTCCATTGTTTTATATATTGTTCTTGGTGTTATACCATGCTGTTTATTGTATTCCATTTGAAGTTTTCTTCTACGATTAGTTTCTGTAATTGCTTTTTGCATTGATTCTGTAACAGTATCAGCATACATAATCACTTTTCCGTTGACATTTCTTGCTGTTCTGCCGGCAGTTTGCATTAAAGAGCGTTCACTTCTAAGAAAACCTTCTTTATCAGCGTCTAAGATAGCAACAAGAGAAACTTCAGGTAAATCGAGCCCTTCACGAAGCAAATTAACGCCCACCAGGACGTCAAAATCGCCAATTCGTAAATCGCGAATAATTTCTACCCTCTCTAATGCATCAACTTCGCTATGAATGTATCTAACTTTTATTTTAAGTTTATCGAGATAATCGGTTAAGTCCTCAGCCATTTTTTTTGTTAAAGTAGTCACAAGCACTCTTTCTTTAGAGGCAGCACGTTTTTTAATTTCACCTATCAAGTCATCGATTTGGTTTTTTACAGGCCGCACTTCAATTTCTGGGTCTAATAATCCTGTAGGTCTAATAATTTGTTCTACAAAAGTACCGCCACTTTTTTCCAGCTCATAATCTGCAGGAGTAGCACTTACATAAATTACTTGATTTACCATCTGTTCGAACTCCTCAAATTTAAGTGGTCGGTTATCAAGTGCAGAAGGAAGTCTAAATCCATATTCAACTAAAGTTTCTTTCCTTGAGCGGTCACCGTTATACATACCTCGTAATTGTGGTATGGTTACATGGGACTCGTCAATTATTAAAAGGTAATCTTTTGGGAAATAATCAAATAAGCAATATGGACGTGAGCCGGGCGGTCTGCCATCCATATGTCTTGAGTAATTTTCAATACCAGCACAATATCCAATTTCTCTAATCATTTCAATATCAAATTTAGTTCGTTGTTCTAACCTTTGAGCTTCTACATATTTTTCCTGCTTCCAAAAGTATTCCAGCCTCTCTTTAAGTTCCTCTTCAATTGATTTAATTGCTCTGTTAATTTTTTCTTTTGACGTAACAAAATATTTAGCTGGATAGATAGGAACACTATCTATTTCTCGAATTACATTACCAGTGATAGAATCAATAATTGACAATCTTTCTATTTCATCGCCCCAGAACTCAATTCTAACTGCCTCTTCATATTGATAAGCAGGGATAATCTCAACTACGTCACCTCTTGCCCTAAAAGTACCTCTCGTAAATTCCGAATCATTTCTTGTATAATAAATGTCAATAAGATTTCGTAATAACTTTTTTCTCTCAATTTGTTGTCCTTTTCTTAAAAACATTATTTGTCTTGCATACTCATCCGGTGCACCAATTCCATAAATGCAGCTTACACTTGCAACTATTATAACATCATTCCTTCCCTCTATTAAAGAAGTAGTAGCCTTTAAACGGAGTCGATCTATTTCTTCATTAATTGAAAAATCTTTTTCAATATAAAGATCACGCTTGACAACGTATGCTTCCGGTTGATAATAATCATAATAACTAATGAAAAACTCCACAGCATTATTTGGGAAAAAGCTCTTAAACTCAGAATAAAGTTGTGCAGCTAAGGTTTTATTGTGTGAAATAACAAGTGTAGGCTTATTAATTTCTTTAATAACATGAGACATCGTAAATGTTTTTCCGCTGCCTGTAACTCCAAGCAACACTTGGTGCTTTTGACCCCGCTTTAATCCTTCGACAAGCTCTTTGATGGCTTTTGGCTGATCACCAGCAGGCTGATAATTTGAAACTAACTCAAACTTCCCCATTGCTTATTCTATTGTTTCTTGAAGCTATAATCTAATCCTATTTATATGTCAATTTCAAATATGAGTTGGGCAAAAAATTTTGAGTAAATAATCAGCGGTATTCTTTTTTCATTAACTAATTAGAACAAATACAATTTTGCTAATATGTGAAAAAGTTAAATTCTAATAGCTAAAAATGAATAACTATTCATTACCCCCTTCCTAATTTTATTAACATGGCAAATTAACTATTACTTATTAATAACTTAGCATGAGAGAGTAAAAATAAAATTTTATTTTTAGACATATTTTTTATAAGAAATGGAGAATAGCGTGAAAGGATTCATCCTCTGTTTGATTCTAATTTCATTAACTGAAGTAATGGCACAAGAGACAAAAAAAGATACGTTAAACAGCAAATGGATACCCTCACTAACAACGGGAATAAACATAAGTCAAATTGCTTTTAGTAATTGGGCGAAGGGCGGTGATAATTCAATTTCATGGACTATACTAACAAACTTTACTCTAACTAAACATTGGAGCAGTTGGACATTAAGAAGTAACTTAAAAGCTGTCTATGGTCGGTCAAAAATTGGAAGCAATACCTATAAAACAACCAATAACGACTTTTACTGGGAAAAAGTTTTGTCCTATAACGTAGGCTGGTCAGTTGATCCATATTTAAGCAACACAATTCGTACTCAAATATCAAAAGGATATGATTACAAAATAAATCCTAATGGAATACAAATTTCAGATTTTTGGGATCCGGGCTACGTCACCCAAAGTATAGGTTTCACTTACGATCGACTAAAAAATTTTAAAACACGATTGGGTATAGCATTTCAAGAAACATTTACAAAAAAATTTAAGCAATATTCTGATAACCCAAATACAGCAGATGAAATTGAGTCATTTAAATTTGAGACCGGAGTAGAATCTGCTTCTGATTTACAATTAAAATTGGATACAAATTTAATATGGGATTCTAAATTTAGATTATTTACAAGATTTGAACGACTTAATGTATGGGACGTACTTTGGGATAATACTATTACAGCGAAGATTAACTCTTGGCTGAATGTTAATTTTACTTATACCGTTTTGTATGAAAAATCACAATCTACAAGAACCCAAATTAAAGAAGCGTTACAATTAGGTTTCACTTACACAATCTTGTAATTCGAAAAACAAGTTGACAGTATTAAAGATGGAAAGAATTTACAATACAATAGACTCAGATGAACAAAGGTATTACCGTCTACTAAATTATTTGACAGACTACATATACACAGTGAAAGTAAAAGATGGCAAAGCAGTAGAGACTTATCATGGACCAGGTTGTGTGGCTGTAACAGGATATACATCAGAAGATTACAAAAAGGACCCGGAACTTTGGTACAGAATGGTTCATAAAGACGATAGAGAAGCAGTACTTGAACAAGCTAATCAAGCCCTTTCAGGTAAAAATGTTCAACCTTTAGAGCATAGAATTATTCATAGAGATGGTACGATACGCTGGGTTAAAAACAGTATAGTTCTCTCAAAAGATGAATTTGGAAATGTGCTTTATTATGATGGACTCATAAACGATATAACTGAATTGAAAAGAGCTGAAAAACTTGCCGAAGCAAAACAAGCACAGTTAATTCAAGCTGATAAAATGGTGGCATTAGGAACTATGGTCAGTGGCTTTGCCCATGAAGTCAACAATCCAAACAATTACATTTTGCTTAATGCACAATTTATTCAGAAAGTTTGGGATGACATTAAACCAATATTAAATGAATACTATGAGAAAAATGGAGATTTTGTCACTGCCGGCATTCACTTTACTAAATCAAAAGAAAAAATCGAAACAGCTATTTCAAGCATTATAGACGGGGCAATGCGAATTCAAAACATAACACGAAGTCTTACGGATTTTGCTCGTAAAGACACAGGTGAACTAAACCAAGATGTAAATCTAAATCAAGTAATAAAAAACGCAGCCGTTATTACAGGCAGCTTAATTAAAAAATCTACTGATAATTTTGTAATTAATTATAATTATTCAGTCCCACTAATAAAAGGTAACCAACAACAGCTTGAACAAGTACTCGTTAATTTAATAAGCAATGCCTGCCACTCGCTTGGTAATCGAGATAAGGGAATAAAAATTACACTTCTTCAAGATAACGAAGAAAATTCGGCAGTGATTGAAGTTGCCGATGAAGGAATTGGCATTAAAACAGAATACATTAAACACATCTTTGACCCCTTTTTTACAACAAAAAGAGATTCAGGCGGTACAGGTTTAGGTCTATATATTTCTTACAACATAATTAAAAGTCACGGTGGAAAACTTACCTTAAAAAGTGAAAAAGGGAAAGGTTCTACTTTCCGTGTAATTTTACCTATTAACAAATAAATGGAGACTAAATGGGAATGGCAATTTACCCTGACGACCCTGTCTTACTAGTTGATGATGAAACACAATTTTTGTTCAGTGCAGAAACTGCTTTGACCGCAAATGGAATTAATAATGTAGTTACAATAAATGACAGCACTAAAGTTCTGCCTTTCCTAGAAAAACAAAATTGCTCTGTTATCGTTTTAGATATTAACATGCCCCAAATAACTGGATTAGAATTGCTGCCATTAATTGTTGATAAACATCCTAACATACCTGTTATTATCTTAACTGCAATGAACGATGTTGAAAGCGCAGTGAAAAGCATTAAAGCCGGAGCATTTAATTATATTTTAAAACCAGTCGACGATACAAGATTAGTAACTACTATTCGCAGCGGCATCAATTTAAACGAGATGCGGATAGAAAATACCAAACTAAAAAACTACCTTTTAAAAGATAAACTTGAACATCCTGAGGCGTTCAACGAAATTATTACGAAAAGTTCATCAATGCGTGCTATATTTAAGTATATAGAGGCAATCGCAAAATCCCCGCAGCCTGTTTTAATTACTGGGGAGACTGGCGTGGGCAAAGAAATGATTGCTAAAGTTATTCATAAACTTAGCGGCCGACAAGGTGAACTTGTCCTGTTAAACGTTGCAGGCGTAGACGATAACTTATTTTCCGACACTTTATTTGGTCATAAAAAGGGAGCTTTTACTGGCGCTGAAAATGAAAGAAAAGGATTAATAGAACAAGCTGATAAAGGAACATTATTCTTAGACGAAATAGGAGACTTAAGCTTGGAATCTCAGGTAAAATTGTTACGTTTAATTCAAGAAGGCAAATATTATCAGCTCGGCTCTGACATGGTAAAATTAGCAGACGTAAGAATTATTTGTGCTACAAATGCTGATGTTGACGTGCTTAAAGAACAAAACAAATTTCGAAAAGATTTATATTACAGATTACAAACACATCAAATTCATATTCCACCACTAAGAGAACGTAAGGGCGATATTCCTTTCTTAGTTAATCACTTCCTCGAAAAAGCTGCTTTTCAATTAAACAAAAGAAAGCCTACACCTCCTAAAGAATTATTTATTTTACTTTCAAATTACGATTTCCCAGGCAACATACGAGAACTTGAGGGAATCATTTTCGATGCTGTTAGTGTTCATCAGTCAGGCATACTTCCCCTTGAACCTATTCGCGAAAAAATATTTTCAAGGATGAAATCTAAAGATATTTCTAACTATAACTTGCAGTATAAAGAAGAAAAAATATTTTTTGGCGAACAACTCCCTACTTTGGACGAGGCTGAAGAAATTTTAATCCAAGAAGCATTAAAAAGAACAGAAAATAATCAAACTATTGCAGCTGAACTGCTGGGGATTAGTAGACGTGCACTAAATAACAGGCTAAGAAGAAAAATAAAATTCACTCATTAAATTTATAAGTTGTAGCTGGCCTTACTTAAATCATTTTTCGTGACAATAAATTATACCGACCATATGTTTCTTGGGATTGAACTTATATTTTAAAAAATTGGTGTTAGTTCATAAAAATCCATTCTGGAGGAATCAGACGATTCAACTTGCCTCGCAATTCCTCAGAAATAAAATTCAAACCTATTTGAAATGAGGCATTCATCCATCCGAATCCTTCTTTTGTTAAGTAGGAAAATTCAGTACCAACATTTCCATATTCGGCAAATACCTTGTGTGACCTTGAAACTACATCGTACTTTTCCGGTATTGTGCCGTTATAATCCACAGCGTTACGTAAAATTGTATAGAGCCATTTATAAGCAAGACGTTCAGCGATCTTATTATAACCGTAGTTTTTCAGACCATACCAAATTAAAATTTGATGCGGCGGCCAGCCATTCGGGTAATCCCATTGTCTTTGCGGTCTTTCCTCAGTTATCTTACCTCTCGATTTTTTTGAAGAGGCTGCAACTCCTCCCGATTCTTCCAGCAGAGGAAGTGCAAATGTAATAAGCTTTTTGACTTGAACCTTCGTAGCCATACCAGCCCACATTGGATAAAATGCTGTGGCACTTACATAACCAGTCTGCTTCTTTTTTACAAAGTTATAGTCATAAAAAATTCCATCTCTTTCATTCCACAAATATTTTGTAGATAATATCTTTCGTTTGCGTGCTTTCGACAACCATTCAGAAGAGCTCTCACCCAAAAAGTTATCATCGAATTCTGACTTAATAATTTCAGCAATATCAATTTCATATTTGTACAAAAGAGAATTCAAATCAACAGTAACAACATCGGCAGCAATTCCATCTAAACGGTAACTAGTATCGTGTCCAGATTCCCTAACTGCCTGGTCATGGATAAAATATTCATCGAGTTTAGGCACAACAATTTCATTCTCAGAATATTTTTTCTTAAAGTCTTGAAGGGATAGATTATATTTTTCTGCAAATGGCTTAAGCACAGCATCAAAATGTGTTGGTTCGGTCTCAGGAGGTATTCCGATGTTATTTCCATAATAACGACTCAAGCCAGTAGAAGTTAATCTGTCTTTCCCCATCCAAATATTTTTGTATTCATAAATGCAAGCCTCGAGGCATTCTGCAAGCCAATCGTGATTTTTTTTATTCTTAGGTAAATTGTCATATACTTCTTTTATTAGCGAAGTTAAAAAAGGCGGCTGCGAGCGCGTCAAGTAATAACTTCTGTTTGCATTTAAAATCTTTCCGTAATGTTTTAATTCATAAATCAGATTGTCTGCCATCGAACGAGCAAGTTCTAATTTACCATCATTAATTAGGCCAAGTACTTCAAAATAACTATCCCACCCATACATTTCGTTGAAACGTCCGCCAGGTACAACAAACGGGGCACCGCTGATTTTACCTAATTTTTCTTTCCTTCCACGAAGTGGTGAATTCTTAAAAGCCAAAGATAAAATTCCCGGCTTAGTTTTAATTTGTCTTGCATATTCAGCAGTAATTTTGGGTGGAAGTTTAATTACGGAAATTTTAGTATCAGTAAATTTCTTTACAATTTTTTTATAATAATTAAACGCAATTGTATCGTTGTGAGGAACATAAATAAAAAATTCGTTTGAAGCGGCTTTTGTGTCAACTATAATTTTTTTCAATCCTTTTTCATCTATTGTTCTAGTTAAGCCATCCCAGTAAAAATTTTTTATTAACCTTGATATTCTATCAACAGGCTGCTCAAAAATAAAATCCGGATTTAATTGTGCAATTTCAGCTCCAGATTCTTTTTGAATCATTAATTCTTGTAAGAGATTGGAAAGATAGTAAGTGCCGCAAATTTCCAGGTATCTTCCTTCTGTAGTTTTTAATAAAAATTTTTTTGGACCGCGGTCTTCAATGGTAATTTTGTTATCGCCGTCAGTATCCTCTTGCTTTAACAATGCACTTAATGTCTTATTAATATTGCATTTTATAATCATTTATGGGCTGTACTTAAATTATTTGTATGATGTTCAATGCCAAATTTATCTGAAACTTTTTTATACGGAATAAGAGTAAATAAAAGAATTGTTATTGGGATAATTGGAAAATAAAAGGCTGTGTGTACGTTAAAGTTTTGAGAAATCAGTCCAATTATTAAAGAACCAGATGTGCCCCCCATAGCGGAGAAAATAATAATTAGACCTGTCATAGAACTATGGTGAACTTTTTCGAGCTTACTCAGCACAATTGATATAACTGTTGGGTAAACTGGTCCGATAAAAAAACCAACTACTGATAATATGAAAGCAAACGGCGGTGCCTGATACCAATTTTCAAAATTATAAGTGACAAAATTAGTTGTTGATATAAGAACGATAATTGTTAAAACCACTGCACTGGCTAAATAGGCAATCTGAAGTGAAAGCCATGAAATTTTTTTGAGCAAATAACCAGCCAAAAAGCGGCTCAAAGCGATTGAACCCGCATAAATGCTTAAAAAAGAAGCCGCTTGTGCTTTGGATAGATTGAAAATTTCTCTGTTGAATGTCGGCAGCCACGTTCCAAAACTTTGTTCAATCATAACGTAAAGAAATGCACAAATAATGAATATCCAAACCATTGGATATTTCATTAACGAAAACATTTTTATTATGTTAGAATTTTTTGCTTCTTCATGAACACCACTTTCATCTAAATCCGTCATGAATAAAAGAACTAATGCAAGTGAAGACAGTATTGCGAGTATCCAATAGGTATGATTCCAATGACTCAAGTTAATCATTAAAGAAAAGAAAATTGGTCCGCTTAAAGAACCAACTTGAAAAATCCCTTCAAGTATATTCATCAATGCAGTATGTTCCTTTTGACCCGAGGTTATTAATCCTACAGTTGAATAAACAGATACTTTCATCAATGCAAAGGAAGCACCGGTTGCCATATAAAGTACTGGTGTAACCCAATACTGTGTTATCGATGCAATTAAAATACTTGCAACAGTAACCAACAATAAACCCACTATCATTGAACGCCGATACCCAAATTTTGGGACATAAGAAGCAACGAGAAATGAAACAAACATTATAGTTAAATCCTTAAAAGCCTCAAGACTGCCAGCAGTAACTCTGCTTACGTGGTAATCTTCAATTACTTGTGCAATTACAATTCCAACTGTGTTAAGCAGAATGGCAAAAATAAAATAGTTAAGAAAAAGTGAAATTCGTATTTTCCAGTTCGACATCTGCTGTCCCTTTATTCTTAGAGCATGAGTAAAAAATATTTGTGACTGCTTGGCGTAGTTAAACTTTGAGTAACAGACTTTTAGTTTCACAAAGTCACACCAAGTTTTCACAAAGTTACTCAAAGTATTTTTTTTATTGTGTCGCTTTATACATTCTTTACAAGATTTATATAATTAATAGTCCGTTTTATAATTTTAAACTTGCGTTCTGTAAAAAACTGGCAATAGTTAGTATAAGTTTTTAGTTGCCAATTATCACATTATCTCTTAGTGAAACTTCGTGATAACTTTGTGCGACTTTGTGACCCATTCAGATATTTACACTCGTTTATTGAACTTTTCCACAAAGACGCTAAACCGAATGTATTATTCAAATAAAAAATTAATTCTATGCACAAATCAATTTACCGGAATTTTTGTCAGTTTATTTTCCTCGATAACGAATGTTACTTTTTTATTATCCACTGTAAAGTTTTTAAGGGTTAACTTGCTAATATTTTTAGGCAGCATGGGTTTATATTTTTGAACGAATCCTTCATCTGTTAGCCTTAATCCTGTATATCCAAATATTACTTGTTGGAGAAAAGCACCTGCACCTGTAATAAAGTTTATTGAATTATTGCTGTGCGTTTCTGCCAAAACATTAAATGGAGGACGAAGGTAACCCTTTAAGGTTTTTTCGATAGTGAAATTAAATAAGCTGTCAAGTTTAAGTTCAGCTGCAATAATTGGTAGAAAGTTAACACCCATATTAGCGCCGGCGCCATTTTTCTTCAAGCTTTCGACCGCATGTAAGAGGTCGTTTCTTTTTACATTATCACTCATATCCATTTGCAGCGGATATGCTAACAAATTAGTAACACTTGACCAAAGTTCTGTAGCCCCTTCTCCAGCAGGAACATTTCCGTAAGTGGGGTGATATTCTTCTTTTTCATTATAAGGAATGAACATTTTTTTGCTGATTTTCTCCCATTCTGGATTAACTTTTGTGCCAAGTACTTTAGAAGCTTTTATAGCAAGTTCAAGATTAATTTTTGCAATTGAGTTCGTATAAGTTTCGTTGCTTACATCAACCAGTCCCTCGCTTACGGAAACTACGTTGCCAATTTCATATCTATCCTTTTCTTTATTATACTTTACTCGACTAACCCAGAAGTTTGCCGTTTCAAAAATCACTTCAGAGCCAAATTGACGCAGCCAGTTTGTATCGCGCATCGCAAGAAAATATTGCCATTGAGCAAGTGCAACATCACCAACTATGTGATTTTCTCCAAGTGCGTTTTGATAGGCAAAGAACGGTGTCGTTTCTTTACCGAGTTCATCAGACTCCCACGGATACATTGCACCTTTGTATTTATTGATCGCTGCATTTTCTTTTGCACTTTGAAGTGCACAGGACCTAAACATTACCATCGATTTTGCTATGCCTGGGTGCATAAACAATAAAGGCGGAAACATATAAGTATCGGCATCCCAAAAAATATGGCCATAGTAACCTGCAGTTGAAAGACCCATAGGCGGAATGCTAAAGTTTGTATTTTTATCTACACTGCAAAGAAGGTAAAAAATCATCGAGCGAATAATTTTTTGAAATGACAAATCACCGTCTACAATAATATCTGTTTGCCACAGTCTGTTCCATTCCCTTTTATGATTAAAAAGAAGCCTTTCGAATCCGGTATTTACAGCTTTTCGCGAAATTTCTTTTGCTTTTCGAACCAAATAACTTTTATCTGAAGAACCAGAAACAATAGAAATTATTTTGTAAAAAGTATAAGTCTTATTTTTCTCAGCGTTAAATTTTACTTTAATGCTTGCAGAGACTTTGTCCTTAATAACAGTAATTTTTGGATTACTAATTTTGTCGTCTAACATAATTTCGGATGACTCGGCAACAAAAGTATTTCTCCCTTCACATTTAGAATAAATTGTTAAATCCCCGCCAAAGGAATTCTTTTCGGCATTTGATTCAATAACCCTAATAAATCCCGGATACCATTCTTTTGGCCATGCGCCGGGTGGATTTGGTTCAATTTTTTTCAGTTTTGCAAGTGCCAACCTTTTCGGTTCTTCGCGCTGTTTCAAAGAGAAAGAAAGCACAACTGTATCAGTAAAATCCGTGGTCAGTTCAAATTTAATAACTGCAAGATTTTTATCGCTTCTTGATACAAAACTAAAAACATTAATTTTTGTTTTACGATTCTCTACATTCCAAATATAGCTTGTCTCGATTGTCCCATTATACATATCGAGTTTTTGGATGTAATTTTCGAACTGGGTTGTATCTTCAGATGAACTATTTAACCAATTCTTTCCGTTGAAAAAATTTATTTTATTCCAAGCAGGCAACTGTGCAATACGCGGGATATCATCTTTACCGTGGTCATACACTTTAATCATATAAGATTCAGCAGCTTCTGTACCCAATCGGGTTGAAGATAAACTAAAATGTCCGTTGCCAATGTAAGTCGGAAAGTACGGCTGAAAATTCTTTGTTGAAAGAATAAATCCTTCATTTTGTGCGGATGAAATGTTCAGCTGAAAAATTGCCATCGCAGCAATGAGTAAAATTCTTTGAAGTTTCATATTATTTTTTTGGCTCTCAGATAATAAACTTTCTCAGTGTCTCCGTGCCTCTGCGGTTTTTTTGTTTTCACCGCAGAGACACAGAGCTACAGAGAATATTTAATTAAAATTGGTAACTTAAAGAAAGCATTGCTCTGCGCGGCAAAATAGGTCGCGCAACATAATAATAGGTTTTTACACCCGGTGTTCGAGGATTACCTTCTTCCAGACCAATTGATTGATAAAGATTAAGAACATCGAAGGACAAAGTAACAGCTTCTCCTGGGAATCTATACGATACACCTATATTCATGTAATTATATGCTGGAAGTGTCCAATATAAATTGTACTTTGTATACTTACCAAGTACCGGGTCATAACTTGCATCTACCTGGTCTCTTGAGCCAACATAATGGAAATCTGCATAAGCTGAAAATCCTTGGTAAGTATAACGAGCACTCAAATTACCTATTAACTTTGGGATACCGCCGGCAGTGAGCGCCGTACCAGTGCCTTCAACATTTTTGGGATTTGTGTAAGTCCCAACAGCTAATATATTTAATCCTTCAATTGGAGTAACCGAAACTTCAGCTTCGAGACCAGTTGCTCTGTTATCTGGACTGCTTCTTACAACCCACTTTCCTTGACCTGTAACCGGATCTGTTTCAAAGCCTTGTCCTATTATATTTGTTAACTCAACCCAAAATGCATCAGCAGTAAATGAAAGTAATGGCGAGGAATATTTCACACCGCCTTCAAATGTAACCACTCTTTTATTACCGAAAATATCAATCTGCTGTTGAGCGGCAGCATCCAAAAATTCATCTAAGGCTGGCATTTTAAATGCGCGGCTGCCCTGAGCGTAAAAAGCAACATTATTATTTAATTTATAATTTAGTCCAGCTGATAAAGCCCAATCATCAATATTGCGTTTGAAATGTCTGAACGACTTGTTACCCCACTGTTCATTATTGTAACGCGTATTTGGATCATTGTCGAGATCAACACTAGAATAATTTTCAGCATCCTGAACGAAATCATTTAATTCGTATCGGAATCCAACATCAGCACGCAGCTGCTCGGTAAGCTGGAACGACCCGCCAAACATTGTTGATAAAATTGTAGTTGAACCTGTTCCATTACGATATAGAGAATTGTAATTTCTGAAACCATTGCTAGTATAGTTTATTGTTCCGGAAGGTGTATTTACAACCAAATCAACAAGACGTGGATTATCCCTTACATCCATTAAAATATCTGCGAAGTTCCATCTATTGGTTTGAGTGTAATTTGCAAAATATACTCCCAATGTTAATGTGTGCTTTTTGTCGATTGTTTTCAAAATCTGAAGTTGATCTTGGAAAGCTGACATTGGTTTATTTACTGTTACCAGAGTGCTTGGCGAAAGAAGAGCTAGACCGCCGTTGGAACTCATATCAAAAGGTAGTTTGTTTCCATTTGCATCAAAGTGATTTGTGTAAAGTAATTGATAAGTAGAGCCGGAAGGTAATCCTAATCCTTTAACCCAGTCATTTGCATTAATTGGATTGCCGGTAAAAATTCCGTTCCATCCTTGATTATTAGACATAAGCTGAGCTGAATTCTTAAGTGTCCAATCATCCGGAAATTCAAAATTAACTTCTGTAGTAAGCCAATAAGCTTGGGTTCTTAAACCATCATCCAACGGAAAATTCAAATCACCAGATGGAGTAGGCACCGTAAGATTATTAGCCTCGTCTGTGTTCATTGCACCGTAATCTGAAAACCCTGGTACGTATTGAGGATCATCTGGATTTTGAAATGGCAAAGGTAAAATGAATTGATTTCTGTCATCTATAATTTTCAAGGAAGCTTTTATGTAACCATTGTCAAGGAGTTTAAGTAAATTAGCTTTAATTTGACCGCCGCGTATTCCTGGAAATCCTGGATATCTTGAACCTCTGTCATATCTATAGAAGCCCCCTATATTAAATCTTAAATCCTCGCTAATTGGTCCCCCAATATTAAAATCATATCTTGCCAATCCTTCAGTAGCAGCGGTAGCTTTTACAATGCCTGAAAATGTAGGACCGCCGGTCTTATTGATATAATTAATGATTGCGCCAGGTGTATTTGAACCGAATAATGCTGAATTGCCGCCGCGTACTATTTCAATGCTCTGAATATTCTCGTCCATTCTAAATAAATTATCAGCATTCATAAAAAATGTGTGCATAGTTGGAAATACAGGCAAACCATCTTCCATAAACATCACATATTCAACACCAAGAATTCCGCGGACACTTATATTTTCGTTAACCTCTCCGCCGGAACTTTCCACTCTTGTGAAACCTGGTACATATCTTAATTGTTCTGTAGTACTTCTTGGATTAGCCTGTTCAATCTCCTTTGGCGTAAGTGTGCTGATTGCAACTGAGGATTCCAATTTTGGAATAGGTGAAATTGTACCAGTTACAACTACACTTTCAAGATTCAGTACATCTGCAGAAAGTGTGAAATCAACGGTTGAAGTTTCACCCGCTGATACTTTCACTTCTTTTGTTACTGCTTTATAACCAACGACGCTTGCTTTAATTTGATAGGTGCCCTCAGCAACATTATTAATTGTGTAATTACCGTTTACATCTGAGGCAGCGCCAGTTGTTGTTCCAATTAAAACAACATTTGCAAAAGGAATTGGATTCTTTTGTTCATCTGTAATTTTTCCCTTTATTGTACCCGTGTTTTGTGCGTACAGATGAGCAGTAAAAAGAAAAATTAGCATTAATGGAATAAAAAATTCCCTAATGCTTGTAAAAAGATTTTTCATGTGACCTCCTCTGTTTTGTTTATCCCTCGTTTAATTGAGAAGCTTTTTGAGAGTTTTATTCGTTGATAATATCCAAATAAGAAAACAATACAAGTGATATGCCGAAAATTTTTCAGAATATCATTATAAAAAAATTACATGTATCTATGTATTTTCCATTAAAATAAGCAGAGAAATGTTATTTAATGATTTGAAAATATATTAACAAAATCTAGAGCCACTTCTGGGGATTATCATATTTATAAGAAGATTATCAGTTTGGATAACTGTAAGTCGGAACGCCGTTCCGACTGATTCTTGTCGATTCAGCGAATCGACTTACTGTAAGTCGGGACGCTGTCCCGACCTACCGCCTCTCCAATGTCTACTTTCTTGTCGATTCAGCGAATCGACTTACTGTAGGTCGGGACGCTGTCACGACCCACTGCCTTTCCAATGATTTACTTTCTTGTCGATTCAGCGAATCGACTTACTGTAAGTCGGGACGCTGTCACGACTAACCGCCTTTTCAATGTCTACCTTCTTGTCGATTCAGCGAATCGACTTACTTTGCGTGGACCGACTCACAGGTACTTACAATAGCTCCATTTCCACTCTTCCCATTTTTCTACCAATCCTGCTTTAACAGGATTATTGAGTACATAACTTATTGTTTCTAATAATTCATTTTCATTCCGAATCATGTGGTCGTAACTTTCTCCTTGCCAAAATGCTCCTGAAGCACCTAATATCTTACTACATTCTAAAGCTGTGTGTTTTTTAAGCTCTTGAAGAATTTTTGTTACTACAAAATTTTTTGTTGTTTGCTGAGAAACTATATTGCGTTCTTGTTTTACTAATGGCGTAAAAATCACATGGACATGATTTGGCATGATGGTGTAACAAATTAAATCATAAACTTTATTATCTCTATAATGAATTGCTTCACGCACAATTTCTGCAACTTCTTCTATAGAAAGCCATTTTGGTCCATTGCTATTATTAGCGAGTAAAGAATCAAATTGAAGAAAGTAATTCTGCTGGTATTTTAAATATTTATCCTTTTTGTCATAGCCTTGAGGAAGCGATGCAATTTTACTCAATTCCCGTTCTTTTTCTATCTTTAACTTTTCAATAACTTTTAACGGTATGGAGTTTTTAAGACGGAAAACTACATGATATGAGTAGCCTGGAAACTGATAATGTGGAAGATGGCGTTTGTAAAAGTAATTATTTTGCATATAATAAAATTCCGGTTTGTTTCACAAACTATAAGTCGGAACGCCGTTCCGACTGATTCTTGTCGATTCAGCGAATCGACTTACTTTAATCCAAGTTCTTTACACAGCCTGTGAAAATTTGGCGGTGCAATCCCAAGTTTTGCTGCTGCTTCTGCATCAGTAGAGGAATTACTCCTAACAAATTTTATATAACGTCTGCGAAATTCCTCTTCGGCTTCTTTCATTGGCAAAACATTTTCTTTAGGTGTCAAGGCAAAGTTAAATTCACTAAAGACATTTTTTGCACCCAAACTAAATTCTACTATATTAATATCAATTTTGCCATTGCTTAAAAGTACTAATCTCTGCGCTACATTTTTTAACTGCCTAACATTCCCCGGCCAACTGTAATTTAACAAATATTCCCATGCATCACTTTCTATTTGAGGATAAGAAATTCCTTGCTCATTAACGTAAAATTCCAAATAATATCTTAACAAATCTGGTATGTCTTCATGTCTTTCTCTCAGCGGTGGGATGTAGATATTAAGAACATTAAGCCTATAATAAAGATCTTCACGAAATTGTTTTTCACTAATCAATTGCAAAAGGTTTTTATTAGTCGCTGCAATAACAGACACATTAACAGTGACAGTATCTTTTCTGCCAATTTTATCGATTTCTCCAGTTTCAAGTACGCGAAGAAGTTTGGCTTGAGCCGCTAAAGGCAACTCACTAATTTCATCAAGGAATAAAGTCCCTTCGTGTGCTTGTTCAAATAGACCAGTTTTATCTGACTTCGCATCTGTAAACGAGCCCTTTTCGTATCCAAATAATTCACTTTCGATAAGTTGAAAAGGAATAGCAGAACAATTTACTGTTACAAATTTCTCAAACTTTCTTTTGCTTTTGTAATGAATATTTCTTGCAATAAGTTCTTTGCCAGTGCCCGATTCACCGATGATTAATACATTAGTGTTTATCTGAGAATATTTTTCTATTAACAATTTAATATTATTAGTTATAGTTGATGAGCCAATAATTTTCCATCTTTCCATTTTAGATTGCAAATTATCTTCAAGCTTGCTTTTCGACCGCGACTTTTCCATTTCTAATTTTTTGTTCTCTAGTTGAAGTCTTCTCTTTTCATAGCCGTTCATTATTGCAAGGATAAAATCAGTCGGCTGATAAACGAAGTCTTCCATATCAGTTGGATTTTTAGTGCCAAACCAGAAAGCTCCATTTTCAATTAGTTCGTTTGCAAATTCCGGATCAGATTGGTTAATGGTCATTTTTGTAATTATAATTACTTGAATTGTAGGGTCAATAGATTTGATTTCTTTTATAAGTTCTTTCCCATAAAGTCCACCGGAAATTTGATAATCCAAAATAACTACATCTAACTGTCCCAAAAATTTTTTTAAGCTTTCCAAAGCATCATAACCGGTTGAAACAATGTCTTTTACATGAATGATATTACTGTAAAGCTTAAGTGTATTTTGAATTCTCCTTACGTCAAATTCTTCATCTTCTATTATCAGAACATTTATTCTTTCTTGTTTCATAAAAGCCTCGTTAATATATATAGATTACTGTTAGTCGCTAATTTTCAAAAAGACAGTTAAACAGCGGTAATGAAAAATACCGCCCCTTGATTTGTGTTGTAAGCATCTAAAGTCCAACCACAAAGTTTACAAATTTCATAAGCAATATAACAACCATATCCTGCGTGACCTAAGGAATTTTTAGTGGTTGAATTTTCAAGAAAAATTTTTTTTATGCCGTTCTCATTTGTCTCTAATAAATAAGGCGCAATCCCCGAGCCGTTATCCGAAATGTAAATGTTTATTTTATTTAGTTGCTCATCAAAAGTTGTCTTAATTTCAATAACAATATTTTTCTTTTGATTATGGTCGATGCTGTTTTGAATTAACGGTTCCAAAATCTGCCATACTACATACTCATTAATATTAATTGAAGGAAGATTTTCCATCAGCATAAGATTAAATGTACACTGATTGCCTTCTTTATATACTCTCTTAAAAATATTATTAACAATAAATTCTATAACTGAATTGATATTCGTGTTAAATGTTGAGTTTCTTATAACATTTATTGGCGGGTTATAAGTTTTCATATCGTAAATAACTCTTCCCATAAAGCCTGAATATTTTGACAAACGAATACGGACTGTTTCTAAGTTTTCGTGGGTGAGGTTGCGTAAATCTTCTTTAATAAAGCCTACAATTTTTTCTGCCTTGTGATGGGCATGATATATTTTTTTAGTAAAGAATGATTCTTTTTGACTTTCTATTCTCTCCTTAAGTTCTTTTTCTTTATGCTTGAACAACTGATATTGAGCCATATCTCTGTCCTTAACAAGAAATGTAGTAATTGAAAACATAGCAAGTAGGCTGAGAAGTATTACTGCAGAAATTAAAGCACCACTTTGATCGTAAGAGCTAGCAACAGCCTTAGTAATATTTTTAAAATCGGGCGATACTTTCAAATAAACAGCACCAAGAACCTCTCCGTGTTTCGAAAAAGGGACTAATATATGGAACGTATGCGTCCCCTCTTTTAATGTAGCTATAGATTCCATTTTAAAGAGTGTATTTTGAGATTTATTAAACCATTCCTTTGCTTTTTCTCGTTTTTTTGTTGACGTAGACTTAGGCAGTAATCCTTTTGTTAAATAATCAAAAAGATCGCTACCTTGGTCAATATCGATAATTTTATTGTCGGATGTTTTGAACAACAAACAAATATCCTCTACATTTTTTTGCAATATTTGTTGACTTAAAGTAAAATCAAGTGCTTCGGAAGTAGAAGTGCGAAATTCCGATGTTGCATTAGGCGAATTGAAAGTAGGTTGAAGTAAAAGTTCCAGCGAGGTTGTTGCCAAATCAGCTAAACGTTCTGCTGTATCCCATCTGTACAATTCTATTGACTTGTTTACAACATTATCTACCGACCTTACATTTATATAAGCCAACATTACTTGTGAAAGAATAACAATTAATATTAAAATTATAACATGGTAGAGCTGAAAATGATATGATTTAAACTCTTTTAGTGATATCATTTTTTACCTCGTTTTCTTTACTTTATTTTTCCAACTGAAGCATTGCATCAATTTCCCTTTTAGATTTTGAAAGAGCTTCGGCTGCAGATAATTCTTTTTTTAAAGCAGCGTTTACATTGCCAGCAATTATATCCGAGATTTTTGTGTAATCTTCAAGTGAAGGACGCTGAATTATTTTTTTCAAAAGGGCCTTGTAAAATCTTAGAGTAGGATATTTAGCTAAAAGACTATCATCTTCATAAAAGTTTTTATTGATAGGCAAATATTCTCCAAATGAAAAAAGAATTTCCTGTGCTTCCTTCGATGTTGCATATTTTATAAAAGTAATTGCAGCTTCCTTTTCCTGAGAATATTTAGAAAGCATTAAATTCCAGCCGCCAATTGTAGAATAAGATTCATTGCCATCAAAATGCAAAGGTGGTGCTTTGCGAAGAAAACGAAGTTTTTCCGATTCTTCCTTTGTAAGATTTACAATTCGATACATATTTTGCCAACCTCTAAAAAATGGAACGTCGTTTTTGACCGCATACTTAAACGATTCGGCTTCCTCAAAATTAACCACTTCTTTTGGCACTATATGATATTTGTTGATAAGGTCAACGAAAAATTGTAAACATTTTTCTGTTCTTGGATTGATAAGATTGCTAAAATCTCCCATCTCAACATTAACATTATTTCCTTTAGTTAACTCTAAAAAATTACATATTAAGCCCTCATATGGTTTCCCTTGAAAAACATAAAGATATTTTGAGTTAAGTTGTTTATGTATTGAGAGTAACTCTTCCCAACTGCCACCGTTATTAATTGTCTGCTCAATTTTTTCACCATTTGGAAGTTTGTTAATTATATCTTTTCTGTAGTATAATATTCCTAAATCCATAAAAAGAGGAACAGCAAATAATGTGTCGTTATATTCGCAAGTCTTAAGTACGGGTTTAATTATTTGTGATAATTCATCTGAGGAAAAATAATTACCAAGAGGTTCAGCCCATTTAACAAAACGAGGAATCCAAATTTGGTCAATTGAATAAACATCAATTCTGCTGCTTTGACTTCTCATTGCTCGCGTAATTAACTCTTTTCTTTTGTTTGTAGTAAACTTTTCGTAGCCGAAATCGATTGGTATTACTTCAATTTTCCCTTTGTATTTATTGTTAAACCGTTTAATTATTTCAAGATGTGATTGTGTAATAACATCGGCAAAATAAATTTTTTTTACAGTGTTATTATTTTCATAAATATTCTTAAATGGAAAAAAGTAAAAAATAAAGGAAAGTATTATTGCAATAAATATGAGCAAGTATACTATCCAACTTTGAGTTTTCTTTTCTGAGAAAAATTGTTCAGCTGCATTAATGTTTAATTCACTCATGGTAAAATTCTCTATATATTAAGATGGGTTTTTTCACTTCCAACTTTAAACTAATTTTTACGTTATGACAATATTGGAATTATATAGTTTGTAGAAAAACCGAATTAATCTAATAATATAAAATAGTTTTTTCTATAAAAAATCTATTCTCATCAAAGCGACGCACAGTAGTATTCTGATTCCCTAAAAGAAATTAAGGAACGTCAACTAAATATTTTATATATGTTTTTTATAGAGAAGATTAAAAAATATGAGCATAATATTGATTCTTAAGTCAAAAATATTTTTTTACTTTCAACAAATTAATTTGATTGATTATATTTGCAATAGCGATGGGGTTCGCTTTGTAGCCACCGGCTCAAATTGTCCAAACCAACTTACCGGACTGATAACTCCTACTATAAAATTAAACTACAAATAAAGGAGACTAAAAAGTTGCAAAACTATACATTAGTATTTATAGGTGCTGGATTAGGCGGGATGCTGCGCTATTGGATGTCCAGTTTCGTCTATAAATTCCTCCCGCAAAATTTCCCTTACGGTACTTTGTCCGTAAATATATTGGGCAGCTTCTTAATTGGATTGATAATGTTTTATTTCAATGAGAATAGACTAATCAATCCAGAGATAAGAACTTTTCTTACTATTGGTTTTTGTGGTGGACTTACTACATTCTCTACCTTTTCTTACGAAACGATTACAATGCTTAAGGATAGAGAATTTTTCTTTGCAAGCATGAATATTTTAGCTAATGTGTTACTTACTTTAGTCGTTTTGTTTATTTCATACAAAATTTCTAAGGTGTTAAGTTAATTTATAAACAAATAGAGGAATGAATTATGGAAATTAAAGGGGAAGCAAAGCTAATCCGTATTTTTGTAGGCGAAACAGATTTAATTCAGCACATGCCAGTTTACGAAAAAATTGTTCAAGAGGCTCGTAAAGCACAGCTTGCAGGTGCTACAGTGTTTAAAGGCGTAATGGGATTTGGAAAATCAAGCAGAATTCATGCTGCAAAAATATTAAGACTTTCGGAGGACATGCCAATGGTAATTGAAATAGTCGATGAGTATGAAAAAGTTGAAAAATTTTTGCCAATCCTTCACAATATTTTCGAAGAAGCAAATTGTGGCGGATTAATCACAATCGAAAAAGCTGAAATTATTAAATATGTTGTAGGCAATAACAAATAGTAAAGCGATGGAGTTCGCTGAAATTTAGATTGCCAAACAATCTATGATAACTCCTACCAAACTATACTCTAATCAATACAAGTAGTTTTATGTATGCTGTTAATTTTTAGACTTTCTTAAGTATCATATTAAACCTAAATTTTTCACCAGCCTGCTGGCGGTTAGAAAAATTGATGTAAAAAGAATAAAATCAATTAATTATGCATACACTTCGTTTATTCAACATTAGAAAAGTGTTCGCAAAAAGAGAAGTTGTTAAAGGAATAAATATCGAGATTAAACAAGGAGAAGTTGTTGATTTACCTGGACCAAACGGTACAGGCAAAACAACCACATTTCAATCAAACAAAAAATGAAAAACGACTTTGATTATGTGAGCTCTGCAAATTCCTTTTATGAAATACCTAAAGAACAAAGAAAATTAATTAATGTGTTAATTGCTAAACTCGTGGGAAGAAAAATTGGGACTTTATAGCAATGGCAAAAGAAAGTTTTTCCAATAAAAAAACAATCGAATTTATTGTGAAAGAACTAAAGAAAATCTTTGAAAAGAGAAACCACATTAAGGGAATAATAACCTGCGGTTTAGTTCTTATTAATTTGGCAAGCATGAAAGATGAAGAAGTGGAAAGTTATTTTTCAGAATTAAGTAAAGTTATCTACAAACTAATTGATGAGGCAAAAATCATTATACAAACAGAGAAACGTTTCGTGTTATTCCCTTTGCCCGATATTAAAAGAGAAGCATATGAAATCGGCAAGAAATATATGAAAAACTTTCTTGAATGGATTTGGGCTTCCCCGGATAGTGATAATACAAAAAACAATTCAGAACAATACATGGACATAATAACTCTCAGAACACCAAAATATACTGCTGAAGAACTAATGAGTATTATAGAAAATGAACTTTACAGCATAGAAGAGATAAGCAAAATTTTAGATAAAATTTCAAAGCACATTAGCTAATTTTTTACTACCAACTTTACAGCGATACATTCGAGCATAGACCTATTAGCTTGGTAATCCGAAGAATTTCTTTTGATAATTCGCCAACCATTTTGCTCATAAAACCCTTTAGTATTAATCGATTCGATAAGCTGTGTTGACTTATCCAACAGTTCAACCAATTCCTTATTTTGGCAAAGCACTATAGGTCTTTGGTTCAATCCATATACAATAGTGACAGGCTCGATAAGTACATCGGAAAGCTGTTTAATTTTTTGTTGAGCTTGAGTATCGCGAGTTTCAAGTTGAATCATCCTTGCGCGTGCTTCAAATCCAACCATATCTTTTGAACTACTAACTAAATCGAGCAAATAATTTCGAACAACGTTTAAATCTTTTGCCGTTCGCAGCAGTTCAATATTACTATTTTTTTGAAGAGCTTTAGCTAATAATGAAATTTCTTTTAAGTAGTGATTTCGTTGGTTATCGGGTACCAAGTACATAATAATAATATGTACTGGAATGTTATCGGGTGCCCCGTAATCTATGCCGGTGGGACTCCAGCCAACAGAACAGATTAAATCTTCATCATAAGGAACACGAGCATGAGGGCATGCAAAACCTTTTCCTAATGCGGTATTTGTATTTTTTTCTCTTGCAAGCACAAGTCCCTCTACGTCAGTCCCGTTCGGTACTGAAGGAATAGCCTCGATAATATGGGCTAAGAATTGAAGTGAATCGAACTTGTCGTTATCCGGCAGTTCAATTAATCGACCTTCCTGCAGAGCATCTAATAAACTATCCATATTTAATTATCTCCGTATTTTTTAAAGAACCATCGTTTAATATTATGTGTTAATAAACTATAAGTAAATAAGAATGCAAAAATCCACAACCAAAAAATTCCCGGCAGTGGAACTAATCCAAATGTATTTGCAAATGGTGAATAAGGAAGCCATGCGGCAAGCAGCATTATAAGCAGGGTAGTTAAAGTCATAGTTGATGAAGCCATGCTTCCAATAAAAGGGACTCGCTTTGTACGGATTATATGTACAATTAATGTTTGAGTTAATAAGGATTCCACAAACCAGCCGGTTTGAAATAGTTTCTCTAAATATATTTTTTGTTCGGTAGCTAAAAGAGGATTTAAAAACTGGTTAGCGCCAAAGAAAAACCACATCAATGCATAAGTTGCATAATCAAAGATAGAACTTATTGGACCGATAAATATCATAAACCGTTTAATGTTGTCTATGTTCCATTTTAGGGGTTTTTCAACAATTTCTTTGTCTACGTTATCAGTTGGTATGCCGGTCTGTGAGAAATCATAAAGCAAATTATTTAACAGAATTTGAATTGGTTTCATTGGCAAAAATGGAAATAGATAACTAGCGCCCAGCACACTGAACATATTTCCAAAATTCGAACTAGCACCCATTCGGATATACTTCACTATATTTGCAAAAACTTTTCTTCCTTCAATAATGCCATCTTCAAGTACTACCAGGCTTTTTTCGAGTAATACAATATCAGCAGATTCTTTAGCCACATCAACGCCGGAGTCGACAGAAATTCCTACATCAGCAGCTCGCAACGAGGGGGAATCGTTAATTCCATCGCCCATGTAGCCAACAACATGTCCCGATTGTCTTAACGAAGTTATAACTTCTTCTTTTTGAATGGGTGAAAGTTTTGCAAACACATCATACTCTAATACCGTTTTAGAAAATTCCTCTGGAGAAAGTTGTTTAAGTTCTTCGCCGGTAATTATGCGGTTCACTTCTAATCCTACATCTTTACAAACTTTTTTTGTAACAAGTGAATTATCACCTGTTAATATTTTAACTTTAACTCCTGCATTTTTAAGTCCAGCTATTGCAGTAGCAGCGGATTCTTTCGGCGGGTCAAAGAAGGCTATATAGCCGAGCAAAATTAAATCCTTTTCATCAGCAACTGTAAACACATCTTTAGTAGCTGGAAAATCTCGGTAACCAATAGCCAATACACGATAGCCGCTATTGTTTAGTATTTCAACTTCTTCATATAAATCATCTCGTATCATATCAATGAGAGGATAAATTTCATCATCTACCTGATAGTGGGTACAGACTGAATAGATTTCTTCTACAGCACCTTTACAAATAAGAACATGGTCTCCTTCATATTCTACTATAACTGACATTCTGCGTCTTTGGAAATCAAATGGCAGTTCATCAACCAGTTTGCATTTACCTTCAACATTAAGTTCAATGTGTTCAAGTATAGCACGGTCTATTAAATTTCGCAGACCAGTCTGATAAAAACTATTTAAATAAGCATATTGCAATACATCACGACTTTCGTTGCCCGTTATATCAACATGTCTTTCTAAAACAACTTTATCTTGAGTTAACGTACCAGTCTTATCGGTGCAGAGAATATCAATAGCGCCAAAGTTTTGAATTGATGAAAGCTGTTTAACAATAACTTTCTTCTTAGACATTGTAAGTGCGCCTTTAGCAAGATTAACAGTAACAATCATAGGCAACATTTCAGGAGTTAGGCCAACTGCAATTGACAATCCAAACAATAACGCTTCAATCCAATTTCCTTTAGTTAATCCGACTATCATAAAAACTGCAAGCACCATAACCACCATAAAACGAATCATAAGCCAAGTGAAAGACTTTACACCTTTATCGAAGCTCGTTTCAGTTCTTGTTTCGGTCAATCGTTCTGAAATTGAACCGAAGTATGTATTGGTTGCTGTATTTACTACAACTCCGCGTGCAGACCCACTTAAAACATTTGTACCCTGAAAACAAGCATTTTGTAATTCAAATACAAAGCCATTGGTGCTTATTTTTGATGGTTCAGCTTTCTTTTCTATAGGCAGTGATTCACCAGTAAGAAGTGATTGGCTAACAAAAAAATCTTTTGCATGAATTAGTCTTAAATCCGCGGGTATAATTGAACCAGCATGAAGTAAAACAATATCGCCAGGCACTATATTAGACATTGGAAGCTCAATCTCTTTACCATCTCTTAACACCAAAACATGAGATTGCACACGTTTGCCTAATGCTTCTACAGCTTTTGTCGACTTTCTATCCAAAACGTAAGAAAGGCCTACACTAAGCAGAACCATCACACTAACTATCAGCGTTGACTTTTCCTCGCCAATTATCAAAGAAACGACAGCTATTATTAATAATTGAATTACTAATGGACTTTTTATTCTGCTGTATATATCTGCCCAAAAGCTATAACTACGAGCGTGTGCCGGCTCATTAAAACCAAATTCCTCCAAGCGTTCTTCGGCATCTTCAGATGACAATCCACTTGGACTAGTTCTCAATCTTTTAAGTGCTTCATTAACTTCTAATCCACAAATTTCAATTAAACGACTTTCATTTTCAGAAGCTTTATGTGGAGCTTTTGCTGCCTTAGTAAATGCAGATGATGAAATTTTAGAAAAGATAGAACGACGCATAATGCTCCTCCTTAAGTGAAGTATGGAGACAAATAAAATGCTTCTTCCAAATTAATTGACTATCAATTATTTATTAATTCAATTTTATCCTTGGCACCTCAGAAAATAATTCCCTAAGATAGCCAACGATAAAATTGAAGGAGGGCTATCTTAAGGCATGACGATTTGTAGCAGAACTAAAATACTCTTAGCGCCAGGTTCGTCAGAATCAGGCATTGCTTCCCTTATTTTTATTTATTTTGCAACTCAAATATAATAAAAGGTAGAGATTTATAATATATCACCTTTGCCTACTTTGTTACATAATTATAAGTTAACAATAAGGAATTGGTAAAAAATTGTATAACAAGCTTTGCATCTTAGCTTTAGAAGTTTCATCAAATACTTTATGAAATAAAAAGGTTCTGGCATGGAAACTTTGTTAAGATTACTTCAGGAGACAGTCCAAATCTCGTTACTTGTCGCTATTATGATGATTCTCGTTGACTTACTAAATGTCTTTTCCAGAAGAAAATTAGAATCGTTTTTTAAAAACGCTAATAAGTTCCGCCAATACTTCTTCGCATCTCTAATAGGAACAATTCCTGGTTGTGTCGGCGGATTTACTAACGTTTCACTTTATATTCATGGCATAATTAGTTTCGGCGCACTTGCAGGTTCTATGGTTGCTGTATCTGGCGACGAGGCTTTTGTAATGCTTGCGATGTTTCCTAAAAAAGCTATAATTCTTTTTGCTGTTTTGTTCATAATTGGAATTTTTAGCGGATGGCTAATTGATGCTTTTGTTAAAAAATACAAAATAGCAACATGTGAAAATTGTGAAGAAATGGTAGTGCACGGCCATGAAGCAAATATAAAGCATTATTTTATAGAACACATTTACGGACATATCATAAAGAAACATCTTTGGAAAATTGCGCTTTGGACTTTCGGTGCGCTTGCTATTATTGAATTTGGACTTCAATACTTACACTTGGATAAGTTCACATCCCAATATAAAATTGTTTTCCTCTTTGTGGGGGCTTTAGTTGGATTAATTCCTGAATCAGGGCCACATTTAATCTTTGTTACACTTTTTGCAGAAGGACTTATACCATTTTCCGTGCTTTTAACAAGTTCTATTGTTCAAGATGGACATGGAATGATTCCAATGTTATCTTATTCTCTATCTGACAGCATTAAACTAAAGTTTTTTAATTTTGTTATTGGAATAACAATCGGCTTACTGCTTTTTATAATTGGATTTTAAGAATGATAATAAATAAAAATCATTGGTACGATGGATTATTTTATGATAAGCTTATTGCACCAAATCAAGATAAGTCATATCAGATAGTAAAAGCAATAATTACTGCAAACTCAAGTGTACTAGATGCAGGCTGTGGCACCGGAAGATTAGCTTTTCAACTTATAGACAAAATAAAGAAATATGATGGAATTGATTTATCAAAAAGAAATATAAAAGTAGCAACTAAAAAACTTTCCAAAAATTACTCTAACAGAATATCTTTTCACCACGCTGATATCAGTTCTTTTCTAAAGTCTAATAAAAGCATTTACGATTTTGCTGTTGTTTCTTATGTTATCCATGAAATTAATGAAAACGAAAGAGAGAATATTCTACTTGAACTTTCCGAGTATGCTAATAAAATAATTATTGTTGATTATCCCTGTTCTCGCCATAACGTTCTATGGTGGTACTTGAACAATACCATAGAATTTGCTGCCGGAAAAACCCACTTTAAAAATTTTAAGACATATATTGCAAATAAAGGAATACATGGACTAGCAGAAAAAACTGGATTAATTATTATTAAAGAAATATTAAATAAACCAATTACAACTCATATTGCTGTTTTAAGTAAGAGAAAAAACGGAGAGTAACTATGCAATTTAAACCCATACAAGACTTTTATCCTGATGAGCTTAGTTATTGCTATGGATGCGGCCGACTAAACGAACACGGTCATCAAATAAAAAGCTATTGGGATGGCGAAGAAACTATTGCACATTTCACTCCCAAGGAATATCATATAGCAATACCAGGCTATGTTTACGGGGGATTAATTGCTTCACTTATCGATTGCCACGGAACTGGAACAGCCGCATTAGCTTCTTATAAAAATGAAAACAGAGAACCTGGTAGTTTACCAGCATTCCGATTTGTTACTGCATCACTTCATGTGGATTACTTAAAGCCAACACCAATTGGTGTTGAACTTGAACTGCGAGGCAAAGTAATTGAGCTTAAAAATCGCAAGGTAACCTCCGAAATTACAGTATATGCGAACGGTATAATTACTGCAAAAGGTAAGGTCGTTGCAGTACAAATGCCGGAAAATTTTATAAAAAAGGAAAAGTAAAAGACTATTGAAATTTATTAGTCTTTTTTTATTGTGAAGTCTGCAGGGTTTGGGGGGTTTTCAATCTAAATAAAAGAAATTAGTTCCTTATATAATCCAGTACCAACTAAATTATTTCTTACTACTCACTACAAACTTTAGGAGATTTTAATCGTTTTTAAAAATAGGTGCCACATATTTGCGCTTTCCATTCTTGTGTTTCAAGTTATTAAGTAGTTGTATGGAATGTACTTATAGAGTCGTAAATTATAAAGGTGACATTTTTGTGGCAGCCTTTTATTTAACTTTTCAGAGCAAAATTTTTATCTAATTCTTTTGTTAATAACAGATTCTGCATAATCTTTTTATTTGGCATTCAAATTGACGTTACAAAAACAGATTTAATATAACCAAAGGGGGTACAAAATGAAACAACTTAGTTACAAAACAGTTACTCTTTTACTGTTAGTTGCTTTTTCTACTACTATTTTAGCACAGAAATCAACTACAGAATCTTTTATAAATAAGGCAATTTCAAATTTTGTGATTGCTATGGAAAGTAATAATCCTGGTGTGGTTGAATCATCAATCTTTATTTCGATGAACATGAAGTATCAATACCCATACATGAATTACACAAAACTTGTTAATAAACTGAATGAACTTGCTGCAAATGGCAAAACTCCAGTTATACGATATAAAGCTCAATTAGCAAGTTTATACTTTAATTACTTTAATATTTTTGAAGACATAAAATTTACTGACAAAGAAAATCCAGATTATTACTTCAGACAAATTTCTGAAAAATTAGAACAGCAGTCAGTTGCTTATAAATAAAGGAATACTTCCTTAAATGGCAGGCTGGACTTGTAAAATTTTATAAGATAATTCGGTTTTTCTAATGGTGACCTCCATGTTGCAAGTCCAGCCTAATTTTTTGATGTCAATTCTCTGAAGCAAATAAAATAGAAGTAAATTAGTTAAACTAAGCCGCTTAAAAATTTTGAAGCAGAAATTACTCTTACATCCTTTCTTATAAAATCAACATTTTTCTTATTTACTACCTGAAAAAGGAAAGGTATTTTAAGTCTTTCTTTAAAATAGAGTAAGTTTGGTGAAGGTTCTGTATCATTTAATTTAACTTCTACTGCAAACCATGGTTTTTCGTTAACATTTACAAAGAAATCAACCTCCTTTTTATCAACGTTTCTAAGGTAAAATAACTTAATTTTATAACCCTCCGCTTCATTAATAAACTGAACAAATTTTAATAAGTGAGAAGCTATCATATTTTCAAAACGTAACGACTCATCTTCCACTTCTGACCAGTCAACTAAATAAAGTTTAGGTTCTTTTTTAATTGAGCGGATAACTTTTGCACTGTATGGATAAATTCTATAATGATAATAAAACATTTCCAGCACATCCAACCATTCACTTATTGCCCTGTGGCTTACTTCTAAATCTGCACGAAGTGAATTAATAGACAATTGATTAGCAACTTTAGAGGGTAACATATCTCCTAGTAATTTCATACTATTTATATCTCTCAAATTTTCGACATCTCTAATATCTTCTTTAAATAGTCTTTCTATTTTCTCGTTATGCCATCTACGTAGCGATTTTTCACTTTGAGTAAGAATCATTTCAGGAAAACCACCAAATTTAAGTAGCAGCTCAGTTGCCTCATTTAATTCTTTGCTTTTTTCTGATTGAAAATAAAGCTCATGTAAGGGGATAAAATCATTTTTTACGTTGCACATTTCAGCTACTGAAAAGGGATGAAGTGTATAATAGTGGTATCGACCTTGAAGAGAATCACTGCCTTTCCTATACACATTTAATCTTGCACTACCTGTTACAATAATTTTATACTTATTTTTATATACATCAAAAATACCTTTGATAAAGCTTTTCCATTTTCTGTATTTGTGAATTTCATCAAAAATAAGTAAGGACTCTTCGCTTGGCATTTCAAATTTCATCATTCTTTTTCTATCAGGCGAATAATCCCAATTATAATAGACATAATTAGCTATATTTTTAGTAATTATTTTTGTTGCAAGTGTAGTTTTCCCTACCTGTCTTGCACCGCCTATAAACACCATTTTTTCTTCCAAATCTTCAAGAATATTACCGACCAAATACCTTTCTTTTTCCATATTCATAAGAGTTTCTTAACTTTCATTTGGAAAAAGGATACTAATATTTTTGCTTTAAAGCAAAATTTTTAGCGAATTTTTTTGCTTTAAAGCAAAATTTTACTGACTGCCCCAAGATACTTTTTTTAGCTTAATGAAATTTGCATATAAATTAGAGTTTGCTGAAGTTTACCGTTATCATAAACAAAATTAGAACCATGAGAAATAATCTATTAATAGTAGCTTTCATAACATTAAGTTTTACACTATTTGCTCAGAACCAAAACCCAATAGCTCCAACGCCTGCGGATGAAAGATTAAAAGGATATGAAAAAAGAATAGAATTACAAGAAAAATCTTTATTAAAAAATGTTGAACTAACTTCGATTGGTCCAACTGTCCAAAGTGGAAGAGTAACGGACATTGATGTTTCTCCTTATGATGAAACTAACTTTTATGTAGCTTATGCCTCAGGCGGTGTCTGGGAAACAACTAATAATGGCATCTCATTTAAACCAATATTTGATGACCAGGCTTCAATGACAATTGGCGATATAGCTGTAGATTGGAAAAACAATATTGTTTATGTAGGAACAGGAGAAAATAATTCGAGCAGGTCATCTTACGCTGGGACAGGTATTTACAAATCATCTGATGATGGAAAAACTTGGCAATATTTAGGTTTAGCCGAAACTCATCATATAGGAAGAATAGTTTTACATCCAAAAAACCCTGATATTATTTGGGTTGCTGCAATTGGGCATCTCTACTCACCAAATAAAGAAAGAGGAATATACAAAACAACAGACGGAGGTAAAACATGGAGACAAACGTTATATATTGACGATAATACAGGTGCAATTGATCTGGCTATTGACCCGCAAAATCCAGAAATATTGTATGCTGCAATGTGGTATCGTAGCCGACGTGCATGGAACTTTGAAGAAAGTGGAAAAACCTCTGGAATATATAAAAGCACAGACGGAGGAGAAAACTGGCATTTAATTACAAACAAAGAAAGCGGATTTCCAAATGGCGACGGCGTAGGAAGAATTGGATTAGCAATTTATCATGATAACCCAAATATACTTTACGCAGCACTTGATAATCAATTCCACCGTAAAGAAAAAGAAAAAAAAGAGTATGCAGTTACAAAAGATTTGCTTAGAAAAATATCTGTAGACGACTTTCTGAAACTTAACGAATCCGATATAAATGAATTCTTAAGCAGAGAAAATTTTCCTAAAAAATATACTGCTAAACTTATACTCAATTGGGTAAGAGAGGGCAAAATAAAACCAATTGACCTTGTAAATTATTTAGAAGATGCAAACTCATTGTTGTTCGACACACCAATTATTGGACTTGAAATATACCGTTCTGATGATGCTGGAAAAACTTGGCATAAAACACATAAAGATTACCTCGACGGTGTCGTTAATACTTATGGTTATTACTTTGGACAAATAGGGGTTTCTCCTCATAATCCAGATAAAATTTATGTGATGGGAGTGCCAATCTTGAAATCTGAAGACGGCGGCAAAACTTTTAAATCTATTTGGAAGGAAAATGTTCACGCAGATCACCACGCTTTGTGGGTTAGTCCTAAAAAAGATGGTCATTTAATAAATGGCAACGATGGTGGAATAAATATTACATATGATGACGGTGAGACATGGATAAACGCTAATACGCCTGCAGTAGGACAATTTTATTCTGTTACGTATGACATGGATAAGCCTTTCAATGTTTATGGGGGTTTGCAAGATAATGGTGTTTGGACAGGACCGAGTAACAATAAAGAAAATTATAATTGGATGCAAACAGGTCATTACTCTTTCAAATCAATTTTAGGCGGTGACGGAATGCAGGTACAAGTCGATACACGAGATAACAACACAGTTTACGCTGGCTTTCAGTTTGGAAATTACTTTAGAATCAACAAGCAAACAAAAGAATCAAAAAAAATAACACCCACACATAAACTTGGTGAAAACCCTTATCGTTTTAACTGGGAGGCACCTATCAAGCTTTCTTCTCACAATCAAGATATCTTATATCTCGGTTCAAATAAACTTCATCGTTCTATGGATAAAGGTGAAACATGGATAACTATTTCCGGGGATTTAACTAACGGCGGCAAAAAAGGCGACGTACCTTACGGCACTTTAACTACAATTGACGAGTCGCCAATTAAATTTGGATTAATTTATACCGGCAGCGATGACGGTTTAATTTATGTTACCAAAGATGCCGGCACATCATGGGAGAAAATTTCTGATTCTCTGCCTCAAAATTATTGGGTAAGCAGAGTCTCTGCTTCAAATTTCGATGAAGGAACTGTGTATGTCTCACTAAATGGTTATAGATGGGATAACTTTGAAGCTCTCGTTTATAAATCCACTGACTATGGCAAGCACTGGGAACGCATTGGAACAGACTTACCATTAGAACCTGTAAATGTAGTTAAAGAAGATCCTGTAAATAAAAATATAATTTATGCTGGGACTGATAATGGGCTTTATGTTTCTATTAACGGTGGAAAAAACTTTATGGCATTATTTAAAGGGATGCCGGCTGTAGCAGTACACGATCTTGCTATTCATCCGCGAGATAAAAAACTTGTAGTTGCAACTCACGGCAGGTCACTCTATACTGCAGATGTGAATTATATAGAGAAATTAACAGACTCTGTTCTGCAGAAAAATTTGGTCTTCTTTCCTATTGAAGAAAGCTTAATATACAGTCAACGCTGGGGTAAGAAAAATTTTGTATGGAGTAAACCCGACACCCCTCAAATACAATTTGTCTACTATTTAAGCAACGATGGACATGTAAACATTAATATTAAAACTGAAAAAGGTGCGGTTATTAAGCACTTTACAGATGCAGCCGAAAGAGGATTAAATTTTGTAAAGTATAACTTATCTATCGACACCACTCAAAAGACAGTTTATGAAAATGAACTTACTAAACTAGAAAACAAAAAAGTTTCACTTGAAAAGTCTGACGATGGTAATATCTATTTGCGACCAGGTAAATATAAAGTCGAAATTGAAATAGACAACATAAAACAATCACAGAACTTAGAAATAAAAGAGCCAAAAGAGAACTTACGCGAACAGCATACTGAAAGTGAAGAAGAAAATGAATCAATATAATTTTTACAATAATAAATTCTTTTAATAATCAAGTAATTTGTTCTTATGTCTATAAAAGAAAAACAAGAAGCATTAGTTAAAGAGTTCGAACAATTGATGGATTGGGAAGATAAGTACCAATACATAATTAAATTAGGTAGAGAACTTCCGCCTTTACCCGAAGAATTTCGTTCGGATAAGTATAAAATTGAAGGCTGCCAATCTCAACTTTGGATAATTGCTAAATTGGAAAATGGAAAGTTAGTTTTTTATGCTGACAGTGATGCAATGATAGTAAAAGGATTAATTGCTATACTAATTAAAATTTACTCTGGCGAAACCCCCGAAGAAATTTTAAGTAATCCTCCAGATTTTTTAAAAAAGATGGGAATTGAAAATCACTTATCGCCGACCAGAAAAAATGGACTCAGTTCTATGATTAAGCAAATTCAAATGTATGCGGTAGCATTTAATGCGCTTAAAAAGAAATAGTTTGCAGTTAAAGCTTTCATCCCAAATTTTCCATTATGTAAATTTAGGTTTAACAAATTTCTAGTTAAAAACATCCTACTACTTTTCTTTATGTTTGTAGTGAACCTCAGGAAGCTGGCGTAAGATATCCGCACAGAACTCTGGTGTTAAATCTCTTTGAGGCTCTGCAAGCATTTCGTAACCAACCATAAATTTTTTAATTGTTGCTGAACGTAGCAGTGGGGGATAAAAGTGCATGTGAAAATGCCATTCTTGATGTTTTTTACCATCTGTCGGCGCTTGATGTAATCCAGCCGAATATGGAAATGATGTTTGAAAAAGATTGTCATATTTAGTTGTTATAGTTTTTAAAGCTACAGCAAACATTTTCTTCTCATGATCAGAAAAAGAAAGGATATTTGGAATTTTTCTTTTAGAAATAACAATTGTTTCATATGGCCATACTGCCCAGAAAGGAATTAGAATTATAAAATGCTCATTTTCATAAACAATTCTCTCGTTCATTTTTTGTTCTATTTTTATGTAGTCACTTAAAAGACTGCGTTTATTCTTTTGGAAATATTTTTTAAAATTTTTTAATTCAAGTGCTGGTTCCATAGGAATACTTTCTTGTGCCCAAATTTGACAGTGGGGATGCGGGTTACTGTTACCCATCATAGAACCTTTGTTCTCAAAAATTGTTACGTAATTTATCTTAGGACAAGAGCTAAGAGAATAAAATTCATCTTGCCATGTTTCAATAACTTTCTCAATCTCATTTACGCTCATTTCGGCAAGCGTTAAATCGTGACGTGGAGAGAAGTTTACAACCCTACAAATTCCCTTTTCACTTTTAGCTACCAAAAGATCTTTTATGTTCATTTTTATATTTGGAACATCTTGAATCAAAGCCGGGAAATCATTTGTAAATACAAAAGTATCTTTATAATATGGATTTATATCCCCATTTGCACGTTTGTTATTTGGGCACAAGTAACAATTTGGGTCATACTGAGGTCGTTCTTCCAAATCTGTACCGGAAATTTCTCCCTGCCAAGGCCTTTTAGTCCGCTGTGGAGAAACCAAAACCCATTGACCAGTCAATATATTTTTTCTTCTATGTGTATAGAGACTATAATTTAATTGTTGCATAATTTTTTTCGCTTACTATTCTTGTACCACCACTTATTTTAGTTATGTATGCTTTCATTTTTAAGTTAAACTCTTTTTGGTAAGCATCTGCTACAAGTCTAATAATTTCATCTACTTTTTCTTTTTTTATTAGATTAATAGTACATCCGCCGAATCCACCTCCCATCATTCTTGAGCCGTAAATAAAAGGATTGTCTTTAGCCAAATCAACCAGGAAATCGAGTTCCTTACAACTAACTTCATACTCTTTGCTTAGACCTTCGTGTGTTTGGAACATTAAATAACCAAGCTGTTTCAAATTCCCATTTTCCAAAGCCGAACAAGCATCTATTACCCTTTGATTTTCTTCAATAACATACTTACATCTTTTAAATACTATCTCGTTCATTTTCATTTTTACTTCACTTAGCATTTCAATTGAAACATCTCTAAGACTTTGAACTTGCGGAAAATTTTCTTTAATGATAGCAACTCCTTGGTCACACTCTACTCTTCTTTGATTATATTCAGACGAAGCCAAAGAATGAGACACTTGAGTATCGAATAGAACAATCAGCACATCACCGAAATTAAATGGGAAATATTCATAATCAAGCGAACGGCAATCGATTTTAAGAGCTTTATTTTCCTTGCCAAAAATATTTATGTATTGATCCATAATACCGCATTTTACGCCGACAAATTCATTTTCGGCTTTTTGAGCTAATTTCACCAACGAAAGCTTATCTAAGTTTAAGTCAAAAATGTAATTAAGTGCAAAAGCAAGGCCCGCTTCAATAGCAGCTGAAGAAGAAAGTCCTGCACCAATAGGAATATTACCACCGAAAACACAATCAAACCCTTTAATAGCTTTATTAATTTTTAATAATTGGTCAACCACACCTAACAAATAATTAGCCCATCTTTTTTCTGAAGGATTAACATCACCCAAAGTGAATGTATAAGAGTCATTCATATCGAGTGCGAACAAATTACAGCTATCATCCCCGCGTGGTGAAATTGCGAAGTAAATTACTTTATCAATTGCTGCTGGAAGTACAAATCCCAAATTATAATCTGTATGTTCACCGATTAAATTTACGCGGCCGGGTGAACAAACAAGCACAGGTTTCTTTCCAAAAAGTTCTATAAATTTTTTTTCTACTGATTGAATATAATCCATATTTGTATCACTTAGATTGTTTTGTTTCGTGTTTTTAAGTACATGAGTCCTCCAAATAAAATCATAATTGTTCCCCACCATATATCAGGATGAATTTCATAGAGGACTGTTTTATGAACTGGGGGATAAATTAACTGATAGATACCGGTAATAGTTATAATTAGTCCCATTACCAATAAAATTAATCCAACAAAAAACCATATAGGTTTCATACCACTGCTCCTTATCACTTAAATTAATTTAGTTATTGAGCAAGAAAAAGAATTGAACATAATCTTACCAAAACAAGATGTTAAGAATTACAAGTACAATCAGTGAAATTATCGCAACAAACTCAGGACGTTTAACAAAAGGCAAATGTGAATCCAGTTTTTCCTTGGTAAGGCCTTTAACCAAGCCAACTAATTCTTCTTTTGGTTTTTTCTTGGTAAAGGTGCTAACTAAAATTGTTACCAGAAAACAAATAAGCCAGGCCCACCATGCCCGCCAGAAATTAGCTGCCATATCACTTTGAACGCTTGACATAGTTATAATACTTTCACTAAACCAGTGAAATTTAACACCCATCCACATAAGAAATGAAGAAAGCATTCCGGTAACAAGTCCCCAAAAAGCACCGTCCGGAGTTATCCACCATACAAACATTCCAAGCAGCATTGTTGCAAACAAAGGTGCATTAACCCACGAAAAGATTGCCTGCATGTAATCCATTATGCTAGGAAAACTTTTTGCCCAGTAAGCAGTACCTAAAGAAATTATCACACCAACAATTGTTGAAGCTCTGCCCATCCAGAGTAAATGATTATCGGAAGCATTCTTGTTTAATACTGATTTATAAATATCGTATGTCCATACAGTATTAAAAGCACTAATATTACCAGCTTGACCAGCCATAAAGCCTGCCAAAAGAGCAGTTACTCCTAAACCTACTAAACCCGAAGGATAATACCGTGCAATTAATAAAGGAAGCGCTGAATCATAGTTAACTTGCCCGCCATCTTGTAAAAGTTTAAACCCACTATTAGGGTCACCAGAAAGTGCAATAGCAATTAGGCCTGCAAGTATAACAATAAAAGGAAGAGCCATTTTAAAAAAAGATGCAAGTATAGGAGTCATTCTAGCAGAACGAAGGTCTTTTGCAGAAAAAGCACGTTGCACTACAAGAAAATCTGTTGTCCAATAACCGAAGGACAAAACAAAACCAAGACCTAAAACAATACCAGCCCAATGAATCATCATTCCATTTTTAGTGGGGTCAGCAGAAGTAGACCATAAAGTGTTCATAGTTTCAGGTAATCGATTTAAAATTTGGTCAAGACTTCCTATTTCAATAATTCCCAGAATTGAAACAAGGAACAGCCCAAACCAAATTAGAAAGAACTGAATAATTTCTGTAAAAATCGCCGACATTAATCCACTCAAACCAACGTATGCGGCAACAGTAATAGCCGAAACCCACATGCTAATATCCCAATGCCAGCCCAAGAAAGTGTGAAGTACCAAAGCCATTGCATAAAGATTAATTCCAGATACAAGCAGAGTCATAATAGCAAAAGCTATTCCGTTTAGCACACGAGTTTTTTCATCATATCTTAATTTAAGATAACCTGGAATTGATTTTATTTTACTGCTATAATAAAAAGGCATCATATAAATACCAAGGAAAAGCATGGCTGGTATTGCACCAATCCAATAAAAATGTGCTACATACATACCATACTTAAAAGTGTTGCCTGTCATTCCAAGTAATTCAAGTGCACCGAGATTAGCTGAAAGGAATGCAAGTCCAGCTACCCAAGATGAGTTTTTTCGACCGGCAAGAAAGAAATCTTCTTCGTTTGTTGTATACTTACGAAGGTAGAAACCAATTCCAAGAACAAAAGCGAAATAGATTGCAATTATAAGCCAGTCTATAAATGAAAGCCCAATGGCAATGTTGCTTTCCATAATACTATCCTTAACTATTGAAAAATAATTTGTAGTTCTGCATTGTCTAATAATTTGATTGACAAAACTAAAACTTTAACCTAAAAAAATCATAAAAATTACGATATTAATGCTGAACGGCATAAGCCAATTTGTTTATCAGAATAAGCATAAGCACAAACATCAACATTATTTGTTTGCCCAATCAGGCTTGTTAGGTCTTTTGTATGTTAATAGAAAACACTTGAACATGATATTCAAAGTTTCATCACTTTATTTATTAGAAAAAAGACTTATAGCTTAACTTTTTTAATTGGTTGACTAACAATTTCTCCTGTCTTAGGGTCTCTAATCAGAATATCTGGCTGAGGATAGACCTTACCATTTAATTCTACATTAATCATAGGCCAGTCTTTAGCTTTAGTTAAAACTTCCACACTGTCTTTGTGCACCAGAATAGTTTCTTCAACTTTAGCGCCTGTTATTGTTGGGTTCCAAGCAAAAGCTTGATTTTCGTGAACTACTTCTTTTATATCAGGATAAATAATATACTCTCTATCATTATAACCAATTGCTCCGCCTTGATGATGTTTTTTCCATTCATCTTTAAAACCGACTTCTTCGTACCACTTTTTCATTTCTTCAAAAATAGAAGCGCATGAAACACCTGGCTTCGTAGCTTCTTCGTAATGAGCATGAACAATTGCAGTTTTTTCGATTTTATTTTGAAGATCAGCAGGCAATGGACCAAAATGAACAAATCTTGTTACAGCAACCGGCATTCCCCATTTTTCGGCAACAACATTAATCATTGCATATTTTTTTAACTTAGCTCCATAAGGCAATGCATGTCGATAGCCATAAATTCGCTGGTCCACTCCAATAAGAAGTACGGTTGGCATAATTCCTCTAGATCGAATTTCTGCTGCTGTCATTGCTTCAATTTCATATTCATCCATACCAGGCATTAGACTTTTACAAACTTCAGCTACTGCTTCAGTAGTTTGCTCTGAAAGCCATCTATACCTTTTTATTTCTGTTGGGGTTAGTTCATATCTCAGCGGCTGAAATTTTTCATCCATTAAAATTGTATTAGGATAAGGTATGTCACTTCCAATTTTACGATTTCCAGCTATTTCAGCAATTAATTTTCCTCTTACATCTTTAATTGGATTTGTTTCGTACCACGGATAAAATTTTAATTCATATCCAAGTCCTTTAAGTCCTTCATTCAATAATCTTGGTGCTTCGCTTCCATTAGCAATTAAATATTTGTTGCCGTTTTCCATAATTAACAAAGAGGCTGCACCCACATCTTTATTAAGTACAATTTGAGTATTAGCTTTTCCAGCAGTAATCCAATTCACATTTCTTACTTGAGTGAAAAGCATACCGGCCAAGTTATTTTCTTTCAGCCATTTTTTCAGTTTTACAATTTTAGCATTAATTTCATCATTAATTTCTTTATCTGTTAAAAGTTGTGAAGGCAGTCCTTTCCAGATTGCCTTACTAATTTTTTCGTTATTTTTCTGGTTATTGCAAGCCATTAATAAGAAGACGAACAAACTAATCAACAATAAATTTAAATTTTTCACTTTTACCTCCTTAGCTGTAAATAATTAATAAAATATTTAACATAAATTTTTCACCAGCATTGTAACTAAAGTGGATTAAACAAGTCACATGATGAGAATTCACCACTTCGTGGATTATAATATTAACCATGACGACATACCACAACGTGGTGAATTCTCATGAATTTTTTGGGTTTAATATTAATAGTTTAGAAACTGTTTTACAGCTCTTTCTAATAACTCCTAATTTTTAATTCCTAATTCCCAATTCCTAATTCCTAATTTATATTTACATCCGCATGAATTTCGTATTACTAATTCAGTTTTAACCACTATATTTTCCACTTTTTCTTTTTTATTATGGATATGAGCTATCAATTTTTGCGCAGCAAGTTTACCTACTTCATAAGCATTTTGTTTAACGGTAGTTAAGGGGCTCCACATCAGTTCGGCTCTAATATCATCAGAGAAGCCAACTATGGCAATATCTTGAGGGATATTCAATCCTTTTTCTTTAACAGCTTTCATTGCGCCAAAAGCTGCTGGGTCGTTTACAGCTACAACGGCTCGCGGCCAATTTTTTCTAGGTAATTCAAAAAGTTTATTCATGGCTTTATAGCCGCCGTCTTCATGGAATCCCGATTCAACAATCCAACTTTCGTTGTATTTTATTTTATATTTCTGCAAAGCTCTTTTAAATCCTTCCAGTCTTTCTCGTGCAATTGAAATTGATAATGGTCCGCGAAGGTGAGCAATTTTTTTATACTTATGTTTAATTAAATGTTCAGTTATTTTAAAGGCGCTTTCTTCATCGTTTACACTAACACAACTTGCACCAATATTATAAACGCAGCGGTCAAAGAAAACCACATGAAGTCCCATATCAATTATTTGTTTATATATTTGATATTCAGTATCAGATTCTGCAACTGAGGCAAGAATTCCATCAACTCTTCGAGATGCAAGTGTTTCAATAGCTGAGATTTCCCGCTTTGTGTCTTCAGCTGAATGAGTAAGTATAATATTATAACCCGCTTTGTAAACTACCTCTTCAATTCCTTTAATTGCATCGGGGAAAAATGAGTGGGTTATCTCAGGCACTACCACACCAATCGTTTGTGTTTTTGCAATTACGAGACTTTTTGCTATTTGATTTGGGAAATACCCCAATTGACGAGCTGTTTTAATTACTCTTTCTTTTGTTTCTTCGTCAACATTAGGCTGATTGTTTAATGCTCTTGAGACAGTCATCATTGAAATGTTCAATGTGTCTGCTATATTCTTTAGTGTTACTCTCTTTGCCATTTTTATTTCTTAATTGTCAGAACAATTTTCTTTCTAATGAATTCATTCACATTCCCGTTCTTAAAACTAACTCTAATAAAATCATTTTGTAATTCGCCGCCTATTACACTGTTCACAAGATTAGCGTTTTTCAAACCCAATAAATAATCGTTACCAGATTTGCCTTCTACATAAGTAATTATGCTGTCAGCTTTCAATTCTTGATAAAGAATATTAAGTGAATTATTAGTCCCACCATAGTCAGTTTTCAAAGGAAGTAAATAAATTTCTGGGGAAGGATTTATAGTAATATCCAAGACAGAGGATTTTTCCAGTTCGAAAGCAGTTTTAACTAAAAATGCTTGCTCTGAAATAGGGAACTTATAATCAATAGATTTACCATTTAGAGTAACAGATTTAACAATAGTCCCAAGTCCTAATGCTGGAGTGAAAACAAAGTTAATTTTATTATTGCCTTTATTTTCTAGAAATAATTTTACGCTGTTCTTATTCTTCAGTAATTTAAGATTAATGACGTCGTTTCCAATTTTAACATTGTTTATCAAAAGGCTATCCCAGTCAGCAGGCAAATTAGGTGAGAAATAAATTGTTTTCTTTGGTGCGTTTACATCTAAACCAATAAGTCCTCTAACAAAAGGCTCTGTAAATCCTGCTGCCGAAAAGCCTTGATCGTGATAACCTTCTGCCAGTTTAGAATTAAAATTGCCGGAAAAGACTTCAGCAACCACACCCAATCCATTATCAAAAAAATGGTTTGCAATTGCCTGAATTAATTTATAAGCAGAAAGACTAAAATTATAATTGTATAAAGCACGAGTCATTAATGTAGATATGAATGGCCAAACAGCTCCGTAATTGTAATTAGCAGGGTCATAAAGTTCGGACTTATTAGAGAGACTTCTAACGCCCCAATCTGTAATTAATTCAGAAGTAGTCATTTTTTTAAGAGCTTCAATTGAGTGTTTATCATCCAGCACTTTAAATTTCATTCCAGTTGATGTCCATGGAGTATTCTCATCGACTTGCTCACCCTTTTCAGTTGCACCATAGCTATAGATTCCTTTTTTTGGCATCCAAAATTTTTCTTCCATTGCTTTTAGTGCTTTTTTCAATTCCAATTCTGCATCTGCCTTTAATTTTAAATCTCCAACTGCATCAGACATTTCAATTACTGCTTCAATCCCTTTTGTCCAAATTGCAGAAGTGTAAAAGTCGGCATAAATATTTACATATTTTCCAAATTCAAGCACACCCAAGCCGGCGCCTTTCAAATCCATTAACCCATCGCCGTCGCTATCTTTTGATAAGCACCATTTATATGCCTGTTTTATTGAGTTCCAACTTTGTCTAATAAAATCGAGGTCACCACTTTGATGGTAATAATCGCCTATAGCTACTAAGTACCATGGAGTTGTATCAGCGTGATTATAACCAAAATGGTAATCGTTCCACCAATCAATTAATCCTTCACTTTGAGAAAGCTCATGTGCCATTTTACCAATATCTTTGTTTACTTCATTCGGCTTATTTTTTCTAATAGGAAAATTATCTTGCCGCTGCCATTTTTGTGTGAATTTTAACGCATCTCTAACTGTATTAAAATCTTGTATGCTGTTAAAAGATAAAGAATTAATAAAACAGTCACCGCCAAAGAACCATGCAAAACCAGGGCGGCCACCTCCTCCGGACAATCCATAACCTGCAACCATGCCATATCCAAGATTAGGATTATTTACCATTAAATTGTGAAGCGCAACTTTACTCCATTCGTATGCTAAATTTAATTTCTTTTTCGGCGTTATAATATTTACCGTGTTATCTCTTAGATTCTTATAATAATCGAAGTTAATTTGATAATACTTTTCTGCATTTTGCCAAAGATTATCATATAGAGATTTAACTTCAGAATATTTGGCATTTATACCTCCGGCAATTATAATCGGAACAAAAAAATTCTTCACTTCATTTGGTTTAATCTCAATTTTAAATTGAAGTGGATTATCAGCAAACATATGTGCTGGTGGTGCAGTCATCTGTTTGCCAAGCGGTGAACCGCAAATGAACAAAGCTCTTTGCCGACCTTCCGAGATAATATAACCCTTTACATTATCATCCCAATAACTGTACTGACCACCGATACCTGCGGGCCACTGAGGTTGCATTACCGGCAAAAAGCCGGGAACAATAGTTAAAGGTACAGTTGTGTTAACATCGAGAAGAATAATTGCTCCTTTTTCATTAACAGGAACCATTATTATTTCTTTAATAGTAAACGACTCGTATGAAAATGTTAGAGTTGCTACTTCTGGAGTTACTGAAATTGTCTTCAAAATATCTTTCGGTTGAATTGGTGTAGTTGAAGATTCCACAAAAAACTGAAGCTGAAAATTTCTGAGCGGTTTCCATGGCCATACCCACATTTCAAAAGTGCCGTCTTCATAACCCATTAAAGCGGCTTTCCTTCCAATTCTATCGAAATACTGAGTTGGCTGAGCAATTCTGCTTAACTCAATCTCATTTTTCTTTAATTCAAATTTTGGGACAAAGTCTTTTTGGTTTTCTTGAGCAGACAAGTTCAAAATGAAAATAAATAAAAGAAAGATTGATAGTCTTGTTTTCATAATTTTATAATTGTTAGTTGTTGAAAAAATTATTTTAATGTGGTTATCTCAACTTAATGTTCTTCACTTAGCTTCTTTATTATATTTATCAATTAAAACTCTCGCTATAATTGAATCCCATATATAATTTGACGGACTGTTTAACACATCATTATCTGCACTGTAAGATTCCCAAAAGTTGTGATTTTTTTTCAATTGGGTTATCACTGCCAATAACATTTTTTCTGATATTTCATCTGCAATTTTTTTGTAGCCGTATTTTTTTAATCCATCAATTACCATGTAGTCCCAGAGCAGCCAAACAGGTCCATTCCATTTACAGCAATAATCAACATAAGGACTGTAGAATGGGTCATCTGCAGATAAAGTAGGAATGCCATACTTTCGCCAGAATTCATTTGGATTGGTTAAGTGCTGAACAAGTTTTTCTGCTCTACCTTTTGTCGCTGTACCAGACCAAAGTGCAAGGAAACCTATTATTTCCTTATGTTTTAAGTCACGTGTTAAATATTTAAAATAATGATTTTTCTTATCGACATGATAATAAAAACCGGTAGAGTCATCCCACATAAACTTATTAATCAAATTAGAAATATGATTAGCTTTTTCCATCCACTTTTCTTTTTCTTTTTGATAACCTAAAGCCTCAGCCATTTTTGCAAGCGATTTCATTTCATTTACTACCATTAAAGAAAGGTCAAGGTCTTCCAGTTCATCGGAAATGTCTTCCTTATCAACATCAAGGTGCCTTTCTTTAGAGACTTGAAATACCACATTATACCAGTCGCGCACATTTTCAATTATTCCATAGGGACCCCATTCAAATAAACCGTCGTGATCAGTATCTCTATTTTCTTCTAACCAATTGACATACTTTGAACCGGATTTATAAGCATCTTCCAAAAATTTTTTATCTTTGCTTACTTTGTAAACTTCCCAGTTGATCCACGAAAAAAACGGAGCTGAGGTAGTAGACATTTCTTTTCCAAGTTCCTTACTATAATGTGGGTAATCTTGCAGACCTCGCGGTCCATGTCGATAAGCAATTAATCCATCCTTTCTTTGCTGGTCTATATAAATTCTTTGAGAGCCCTCTGCAGAAAGCGGGTCCATATACGCATAAGCTAACATACTTAATGATTCATGAAGAACTTGATGACCATGTCCCCATCCCCATAACGGCTGTCGCGAAAAAACATAAAAATTATGCTTAGCTGAATCTGTTGGAGGAAGCATACAGCCTCGTACAAGATTAAAAGCACCAATGTAGACAAGCTTTTCATCCTCAGTTTTAAAATTTATTCTCGGAACCTTAGAAAAGAGTTCTACATTCTCATCAACATATTTTTGAAGAGGTTCAGTTTTTAATTTGTTTATTTGGCCAATAAGAGAATCGAGATTTTCCTTTTGATCTTGCCACCCTCTAAAGTATCTTATATTTTTTTGTTCACCAGACTTTAACGTAAACTTATTGTGCAGTGCGATAAAATTTACATATCCGTCGTTTTTAAGATTTAACGTATCACTTCTATTATTAGAATAGTAGTCCGTTTTTATTTTTATGTAAAATTCGTTTATACTTTCCGAATAACCCCCATAAGAATAAGGTTTAAAATTGCCACAGAAAAAATCTCTCGTTTGTGTTGGGTAAGGTGCATTTTTATATAAACTGCTAATTAACCTATATTTTGATTCGTAATGATTTGTCACATACCCAAAATTCTTATTATCGAAATACTTGATTAGCAAAGAATCGTTGCCAAGTTCAAGTATTGGATAAATTTCAATCTCATGGGGTACATTATCATAATTTTTAATTTGCATGCTTACCATTGCAATAGATGAGCTGTAAACAAAAAAAGTTTCCTGCACATGAATTCCCTTAAAAGGCTCGTATTCAAGAATTGCCATATCTGGGAAAGAAGCTGTAACGACAGGTTTTTTGTGGTAATCTTCAATATTCATTACTACTACTTGGTTTACTTTCCAAATACAATAAAACTTGCCTGCTTGGTCACCAGAATAATTAATTGGATAGCAGTCTGAATAATAATCCATTTTATAACCTTTATCGCCGTACAAACGCGAACGTTGCATTGCTGCCGTGTAAGTTGTAAAAAGGGGATCATCTGCTGCAGCATTTATCATTAAAAACTTATCGTTTACATGCAGAGTTTGTGAAGAAAGGTTCACTGTAAGTATAAGAATTATTATTGTTGTTAACTTCATATCAAAATTCCTTTTTTCTATTAAGCAAAAATCATTTAGTGATATTTTGTAAGTCAATCATAAATCTAGAAATGATGCCTGCCCAGATATAAGTTTTGTTCCAACCTGCTTGGTGCTCGTCTGGACTATAGAATTCCCAGAACCAGTGATCAGTCTTCAATTGATGAATCATATTGGTCATTATTTTTTCAGCTAATTCTTTTGCTTCTTTTTTATATCCATAGTTAAGCAGCCCTCTAAAAATTAGGTAATCCCATTGAACCCACACTGGTCCATTCCAATAGCCAATTGGGTTGTAATATTTATCATCTGCCGATAAAGTAGGTACTCCGTATTTTCTCCAAAATTCCTTTGGATTTAGTAAGTGTTTCATTAACGCATTAGCTTGGTTTTTATTTGCAATCTCTGCCCAAAGTGCGAGAAATGCAATTATCTCTTTTCTTTTAAGATCATTTTTTGTTTTGAAGGTAAAGCTATGGTCTTTTTTATTGACATTATAATAAAATCCAGTTTCTGTGTCCCACATATATTTATTTATTAACTCTGTTCTGCGCTCTGCGTCTTTCGCCCAATTATCTGCTTCTTCTTTTAACCCAAGTTCATTTGCCATTGATGCAAGTGATTTGGCTTCTTTAACAAGCATAATATTGCAATCGACTGCCTCAAAATTTGAAGGGTCTCCTACTTCATCCCAAACTGCAACTCTTGCATCGCGGACAGACTCTAAAACTGCATTTGCACCCCACTCACACAAACCATCATTATCGGAATCGCGATTGTTGATATAATAATTATAGAATTTTTTCCCGGACTCGTACGCCTGCTTCAAAAAATTTTTATCTTTTGTAACCTTATAAATTTCCCAATTTTCCCAATTAAACCAAGGTGCGGAAGTTGTAAGCTGTCCATTTTCTGGAATTGTCTCGTTCAAGTATGGACCCGTTCGATAATTTATATAACCATCAGGGTGTTGTCTTTCCATAAAAACTCTTTGAGAATTCATCGCACTCTCAGGGTCCATAAAAACATAAGCAAGCATTGTAAGACTTTCATGGAAAACTTGTCCGCCATAACCCCATCCCCATTTAGGTTCACGCGAGAAAACATAATAATTATAATGGCACTCTCCTTCAGGGGGAAGCATACACTGCCTAATTAAAGAAAACGCATTCCAATAAAGTAATTCTTTATCTTTGTCGTTAAATTTCAGAAGAGGTATTTTTTTATAAATTTTTTCATTTTCAAGAACATATTTGTTCAAATCTTCTTTCATTAAAGATTTACCTTGTGTAATCAATTCATTAACATTTTTTTCTGGTTCAATTACACCACGAACAAGCTTAAGCTCTACTGTTTGCCCTGCAGAGATGTTTAATCTTTTTTTCAAAGAAATAATTTTAGCCTTGTCAATAGGTATATTTTTATTAAGATAGTTTAGATTAACAGAATTCATAAAAATGGTCTTGCTAGTATCTCCTTTCTTTTCATATAGGAGATAAGACCCCATATCATCAGGCTTTAGATTAAGAAGTAAGATATTTTTCAAGTTTTTTTGGAATGGTATGTTGTGCTCTTTCATCCAGCCATCAGGGTATTCCTCATGATTAAATTCAATACCGGTACTGTCATTAATTAAATTTACGTTAGAATAAAATCTATTAATGTTTTGAATGAATGGATAAATATCTATTACTTTATCAAATGAACTTTCGTTTGTAATTTTTATTTGTCTAACAGCAATTCTAGAACTATAGACTAAAAAACATTCCTCAACTTTTACATCTTTAAAGGGATAGTAATTAAACTTCACCAAATCGCTATACGATGTAGTAATAACTGGCTTTTGATAGTATTGTTGAAGCTGTTCTTTTACAATTCCATCTTTCTTAAAAACTAATCCAATATTTCCAGCTTGATTTGTTTCGAAGTTCATACCTTTTTGAGGGTCGTACCAAACAAATTGATAGCCTTCATTCACGATGTATTCTGATCTACTTAAAGCGGAATTGTAAGTAGTGTAAATTGGATCGTTTTCAGTAGCTGAAAGATTACTTAAAAAACTTTGTGCAAATAAACTTGTCTCAAATAAAATTCCTTCTATAAAACAGAGAAGAAAAATTATTTTCAATTTACTGAACTGAACAAGAATCATATAGCTCCATTAATTTTTAAAGACTTCATAAATATTCGTATTATTATTACCGTATAAATCTACCTGTCGGCAGACAGGCGAGAATCTGTTAATTTTTTTTTAGATTCCCACTTTCGTGGGAATGACTATAAATGTATAAATAATTTTTCAGTAATCACTTTTAGTGAATAGTCACTGACTTTAATTTTATTTTTACTTCTTTATCGACATATCTGCTTTGTTTTTCGTCGAACACAACTTTTACGTTATAAATATTTTTTTTGACTGAAACTAAATTTCCGTTTATGATTGAACTAATATTATTAGCGGGACAAAATATTTCTAATGTCCCTTCACTTTTTGGTTTGCCTTCAACTTTTATTGAGTAATAGTTGCCAGAATAATTAGTTGAAATAATTCTAAAGCCTTCTGAGTAGTCGCCAACTTTCGGATTAGTTATTATCGGCAGAGCGGAGATTCCCTCCGAATAAAAAATTTCCACATACAAATTTTTATTGACATTCAAAAAAAGTTTTACAAAATCTTCTTGTCGTCCAAAGTATTTTTTAACTGAAATTTCCTTACCGCCAATTAAAATTTTTTCGATTTGAGTTCCTTTTGGCAAATATGGAATAAATTCTATCTCAAGGTTATTATTTCCAAAATGCTCGAAGGAATAAATAATTTTATCTGAGGTTTTCTCCATTTTAAAGTTAAGTGAATGATTACCTAACTTAATATTTTTTACATTTATGAAATCCCAGTTGGCTGGGAGTTTTGGTGACAAAATTAATTTATTGTTCAGAGCATTAGCATTTAGACCGAGCATTCCTTCAAGAATTGGTTGGAGCACCATTGTTTCGGACCAGCATTGATGAGAACAAACTCCAGAAGGAAGATACTGTTCACCATTTAGGACTTCTTCAACAAAACCGAGGTTCCAATTTTTATAAACATTTAGATTATTCATTATATGATTAAATCCTTGAAGAAAATTCCCATACTTATATTCTGCTAGAGAAGTCCATCCTGTAAACAATGGCCAAATGCTGCCATAATGATAACCACGCGGGTTGAATAATGGATTATCTTGGCCAATTATGCGCACTCCCCAGTCGGCAGTAAAATTATTTCCAGCATAGGTATCAATAACTTTATAGGCTTTTGAGCTATCGATACCTTCAAAATAAATTGGCACGGAAGGCATGGCAGTTTCTTGCGTGTTGTAAGTATTGTTTTGCAATAAGCCGTAATTGAAGAAATTTGTTTCTGTATTCCAAAAGCTATTATTAATAATCTGTTGAACTATTTGATGCTCTTGTTCATACTTTTCAGCTTCTTCTGAGTATCCAAGAGTTGCGGCTATATATCGAGCAGCATCAAGAGCTGCTGACCAGCACCCGGCCAAATAGAAAGTGGTTTTAGCGCCGTAAAGTTCCCCGCCTTCAACCCATCCATGACCAACATTTGTATTTTCAATTAAATGATCTCCATCGGTATCCGTAGAAAACATGAAGTCCATTGCGCTTTTTATATGAGTCCAACTAGATTTAATAAAATTCACATCGCCAGAGAATTTCAAATATTTTCCTGCAAGTATTACGTAAAGTGGAGTTGCATCGGCAGCGTCATAGTGAACAACACCGCTTGTTGTTAGTTCATGAAAAATTTTCCCATTTACATCTTGGTACTCTTGATAAGTATTCAACACATCTTTAACCTTTTGAAAATCACCATAATCTAAAATTGCCATACTGCTCCATTGCCCGTCGCGGCCAAAATACCAAGCGTATCCTGGTCGCCCGCTTACTTGTTGATTCCCGTTCCATCCGTGTGCTGTAGTTGAATAGCCAGCTACTAAAGATTTTCCAATTCCCGGTGTATTAACAAAAAATCTTTCAGTACCAATTAATGCCCACTTGTAACCAGTGTTAAAATTGTCATCTGGAGTTGTAATCATAAGTGATTTGCTTAGAAAATCTTTATAGTATTTTGCTGCCTTTTCATAAATTAATTTTGCTGAAAAAGCATCTTTGTAATACCCTACAGCTTTTTCTAATCCTTCATTCGTGCCCGAAACAAAAACATTTAAATTGTCATTCATCTTTAAGCTGAACTCCAATAAACATGCAGCTTGCAGCTTGTCTGTTAATTCTCCCTTAAATTCTTTTCCATCCTTATTGAATTTATCGAATCTGCCATATAATTTTCTGTGAGGGACTCCACTACCACCCACAATAGAATAAAATTCATTCGTCTCATTTTTTACTACGAAAGCATTTAGACCTTCATCCCATGTATAATATATTGAACCTAATGCTTTATGAGAGTAAGGCCACATAAATCTCAAATTGCTTTTAAAAATGACAATCAACTTAGCCGGATAAACACCACGATATTCATAATGAACAATTCCTATAGGATTATCAACATCGGATGTAATAATTTCTGTAATGTAAGCTCTTGGAAATTTATATATTCTAGTAAATGATTCTGGTCTAACTTCAATTTGAGGCACTTGATCATTAAACCAATAAATTGAATCGCTGTAAGAAAATTGAACACCAACCGTATAATCTCTTAAAGCCATAAAAGGATGAGTCCAAACTTCTTCTATACCACCCTTTTCTTTACCCATAATTAAAATCCGCTTTCCTCCTATATCCCACTGATTATCTGAAGCGAAACGTGCAGTGAACATTAGTGAGATCTCGTTACGGCTCCAGTTTTCTGCGGGATTAATTTTAATTTTTGAAGATGTATGAGAGAATTGTTCAACGGTCAATGGTTTATAACTCCAATAGCGGACTCTCTCATTGTCTTTCATTCCTGATAAATAATTCAGGCAATTTTTTGTAAATAATTCGAGTTGTTTTCTGTTTTGGTTTTTGGGTTGGTAATAAGTGTACGCTCCGACAGCTAAAATTTTTCCTTTGCCAAGATTATATTCTAACATTAACTTAGATTCTTCTTTTAATGTTATATAAGCCCAATCCACTGCAACAACATTACCTTGTGGAATAATATTGTTAAAATAGCCCAGTTGTCTTACTATCATATCTTTTAGTGGTGCCCAGATATAAGCACCGCCATTTAATCCTTCAAAAACAGGATGGGAACGGAAGGAATGTAGTCCTAATTTTCTGCCGTAACCTTCATCAACAGCGTTTGCATATTTCACTTGAGGTTCTTGTTTTTCTAAGCCCAAAGGAATTAATAATTTTATTGCATCGAGAGTTAAAAATAAGCCGCCACCTTGACGAATATAATTTGTTAAATTAGTTATAAAGATTGAATCGGTTTCAATATTAGAGAGTGCTGAGGAATCAGGTCGATGATACCACAGCACATTAAATGTCTTTAAGATTTGCGGATTATCTTTTATTTGATTGAACGTAATCTTAACAGCGCGGAAATTCTTCACATTTAAGAGGAAATTATAAGTCGCTTGTATTTCTTTGGAATCAATAGAATCACAAAGAAACCCAACTCTTAAACTAACATTTAACGAGTCAATTCTTTTCTCTTGGATATGAAAAGATTGCTTTGCTAAAATTTGATTTTCGACAAAAAATCGAGCAAGAAAGAATAAAATAATTAAGCCATTTAAACGAAGTATTAATTTCATTTATTTACAGTTCTTATTTGCCTCATAAAATTATTTCAATAAAATTAACTTTTTAGTTTCGATGAAGCTTTTTGTAATTATACGATAGAGATAAACACCGCTTGCAACTTTGTGATTGTGAAAATTTGTTCCGTCCCAAGTTAAGTTATAAGTGCCTGGCATTTTTTCTTCATCTAACAAAACTTTTACAATTCTTCCTAATGTATCGTAAATAACAATTTTAACTTTTGTTTGGACAGGTATGGTGAAACGAATAGTAGTAGTTGGGTTAAAAGGATTTGGATAATTTTGATACAACTCATAATTCATGGGAATCTCGCCAATATCATTTTTTCCAACATCAACAACTGGAGTATTTTGAGCAAGGTCAACTGCAGCATAATAATCAATTGCATAATACCACCAATCATTAAGAATACCATTTGTAACTCCAGCATATCTTGGCAGGTGACTGAACCACCATCTCATATAACCTAGTTGTGAACAACCCCATTCACTGCAATCTACTTGTCGGGATTGGTTAAGTAAATATGGGTATCTTTTCCAATTATCAGCATATGTTATTACGACTTTATGATTTCCATAATCGTAATCCGACTGTCCATTTGGTGGAAAGTGTATATTACCAACATTAGCTTTGCCTGGAACATCCTTGTCAATTCTAGTAAATAACTCCCACATATTAGGGTTAGCAGCCTTATTATCCCAGCGGCCAAATGCATGCCACATTGCACTTTCGACACGGTGGCCAACACTATGCATAGCTTCTGCTACACCTCGTTCATAGTTCCAGCCCATAATAGATAATGTTTTTTGCAATCCAGGATGAGATAACGGAGGTGCGTTCCACCAAAAGGCGCCAGGTCCTGCCAATATTGATTCATACATCCCAGCAAAAGGAAAAGCATAAACCCAAACTTCATCAATCTCACCATTATTTCTTTTTGTATCTAGATTATAAAAGTCAATCATCCCATTATAATCGTAATGTATTCTTCCTTGTGTCTCGGCAATGTTTTTCAACTCTGTATATAAGTGATAGTTATCCTGGAAATAATAAGCTAAATCATTAATTGTCATGTAAGAGCTGTCAATTTTAGTAAATATATTTTGATCTTCATGCCTTTCTACAATTTGGAAAATAACCGTACTATCACTAGCTTTTTTAAACTCATCTAGAATCTGTTCAACCATAACATTTGGGTCTGTCCAATTCCACTTTTCGTGAAGTCTTTTATTCCCAAACTGAGGAATAATGGGATCTTGAATTATTAAGGCAACTTTTACAATCTTAGTTTTAGCTCGTTGTGAAGTAAAATCTGATAAGACTTGAACATTAGCTTTACCGCTAAGAGTCCCGTCCTCTGTAGCTACTGTAACTACACAACTACCTAAAGATACACCTGTAATGTTACCACTAGCGTCTACAGTTGCTATTGATTCATCGCTAGAATGATACACAACAGGATAATTCAAATTATAATCTGAAAAATTTCCCTCTTCATCTTTAACTTTTAGAGAAGTCTTTAATGTAGTTCCGGGAATTACCTTTGGTGGGGAGGGAGTAATTATCAAACTTGTTAATTTCAATTCTTTTTCTAATACTAATTCTCCTAAATGTATAGCAGTATCTGCTGGATTTTTAATGGAGAGTCGTAAATACTTAACTGTTACAGGACTAAATTCTAATGAGTCCCACATAAAAGTATAAAAATGCTTTCCTGAAGTTAATGAAATATATGAACCAGTTTTGTTATTTAAGTCCACTAAACTGTTTGCTGATTCAAGCGACCATAAGCCGTCATTAAAAAAGAATACCTTGGCTTTTGAAAAAGTAATGGTATTCAAAAAATTTAATGTGATTGTTAATGTATCACTATTGGTAACTCCAGCCTCCGTAAAAGGATTGTCATCAAAAATTTTGTCGATTGAATTCCAATTAATTTCAGGATATGAATTCCATTCAATTGTGCTATCCTTAATACCACTCGCTATATCTATCTTTTGGTGAATTACAATTTGCGCTTTAGCAACAATGCTAAACAAAAAGAAATAAATAAAAACTTTTGTAATCCATTTTAAATATCGATTCATCTGAGAATCTCCTCTAATATTTAAGCTGTACGTGCTTATTTACATTTATTAAGATCTATTTTTGATACTTGTAATTACTGTTACACATTATTCTTTTTTAAAAGGGCTAAAAACTAGAGTATTATCTAAATCTAAAATTCTAGCGTAAAAGCCATATCCACCCAAGTTATTTTCTATTTTTAATAATAGTTTATTCCATCCTTTTTTTAAGTGCAATGGGATTTTAAATTGGTCTGGTTGTGCAATGTTTATTTTAAGAAATCTAAAAATCATTTCATCGTTCAGAAAAACTTTACTACCATCATCACTACTAAATAATAAAGGTAGGGTTTGTTCATAAGGAGAATAAACATAAGTCAAGGCATAAGTAACCACTAACTCATTTGGATTAACTAAGCCATATAATGAAAAGTACCCATTTGGAAGAGTTTTAATAAGCCTCCAGCTTATCTGTTGATTGTTTTGCCCAAAGTAGGTTTTAGTAGTGTCAAATTCTTTTTCGGGCAAGAATATTTCATCAAGTCCTAATCTATTTCCTTTTGAATCTTGTTTATTTGGATAGGGTCCTATAATATACCATTCAGGAATATAAGTTCTATTTGGTTCCAGTTTAAACGCATCCAAACCAACAAAAGAGCCTTTTGAGTTGGTATCTCGACCAGTATTAACAAGTTCAAGAATAATTTTGTTATTTACAGACCTAATTCCTTTTATAGTAATCTTACCTGCTGGGTATACTTCTGAATCATAACCAAAGATTTCACCAACCTTTTCTCTTCTATACAAGACGTCAACGTTGCAATAATCTGGAGCCTTTGTGTAGTAAATATCTATATTATACTTATCGTCAAGCGGAGTAGGAATTGTAATTGAACATCCATTTAATTTTTCTTTTAGGTTGATTTTTAGCTGTTTAAAATTACTCCAATCTGGTCCATAATTATCCATTTTCTCAACAATAGTTTCAATATCATTCCCAACAACACTTAATGTTTCAGCTTCTATTACGTCATTGGGCACAGCTATTCTAAGAGGAATTCTCAACGAAGGTTTTAGCATGGGTGAAAATTTTTCGTGCGGTTCTTTTTGATACCAATACGCGGTGCTGCTATAATCAGCTATTTCAGAATTTTCTGTACCGTGCTCAATAGTAAATTTGATGGATTTGGTAAAGGGGATTTGGTCTCCAACCATAAACCTATAAGCTGCTATTCTTGCAGCAGAATCATCTTTAATAATAAGTCCATGATAAGGTGCCGAAAATTCGCCATGATTAAAATACCAACCACTAGTAAAAAAATCCTCAGTACCTGTACCATTAAGAGAAGGTTTTTTTTCACCGTCAACATAAACCATTTCATCGCCTTCCAAATACCAAAGCTGACCATTATAACTCTGCATACTCATGTTTAAACCAACGAATTGACCCTTTCCCTTAGCACTAAGAATTAAGTAATTATCTTTACTCTTAGTCTTTAACTCTCTATTCCACCATGCATGGAAATATGCAACGTTTTGCGGAAGCGGATATTTAAGTTTTTGATATTCTATCTGATAATAAAAGGCATAAACTTCCATCCCAGTTTGATTTACCACTTCTATTTTAGCGGATTTTTGAAATGGCATTGGAAAGTAGCAATAATATCCTCCGCTAGTCATTCCTGTAAACTCAGAGACATACTGCTTGTATTTAAATCCAGTACCAAAGAAATCCCCAATGGGCACTTCAACTGATGGATTTTTTTCACCGTCCCAATACATTTTTATTAATAATCTTCTTAAAAAGTATGGGTCACGTGAATCAATTGTTACCCATATTCTGGTAATTAGACCTGGTCCTTTAATATTCGCAATAGTAGCTGTCTCCCCCTCTTTTATAGAAATTCTATCATTATTACCTCCGGTTGTATCGAAACTTGAAATCTCTACCAACTTACTATCTTTTAAGAATGGTAAACTTGATGGTGATAAAAGTTTTTCTATTTGAGACTGTGCTTTATAAGGCAGATTTAATAAAAGCATGACAGTAATTAAGGCAAAAAAATTCCAACCTGGTTTTTTATTAAAAATCATATATTACCAAAAAATATTTCTTTATAGATTTTATTCAAGATTTATCCCAATCCCAATTCTGTGTGCAACACCAAGTAGTCCAAAGCTGCTATAAGAATAATCAAATCGCGTATTAATATTAGATATGCTAAACTTTACACCCCCTCCAAAAGTAAAAGTTGCCACATCATAGTTAATTTTATACCCACCTCTTGCAAAAAATTGATTATGAAAATTCCATTCAATTCCTACTTGAGAGAGGGGTTTTCCATCGTTCGGTTTCAAGGCAGAAAAGCTAAGTATAACCTTCTGATTTTCGTTTTCAATAGCATTAATTGACGCACCAAAAGTAAAAGCCGTTGGAAGTGGGTAGGATTCGTTTACAAATTTCACATTCGAACCAAAATTAGTGATTGCCATAGCGAATTTAAACCCACGAAAGTCTGATGTATACATAGTTGCAATATCAACTGAAACAGCATCAGCTTTAAAATCTTTATATAAAGAGAGATTTATATAACTAATTGTTGCACCAATGGTAACACGGTCAGTAAAAAATCTTGCATAACTTAATCCAAATCTATAATTCCCAGCATAAAAAGTTTCTCCAGTTCCATCAGGTTGAAGCGGGGTTCTTACTTTCATTTCATCTGTATACAAAGCAGTTACAGACAACCCAAAAGTTCCAAGTTCTTCAAATGAATGTGTAGCAGCAACAAAATCGTGATTAATACCAGCAAACCAAAAATTATGATTAAAGACAATATCAGTGCCCTTTATCCAAGGCAATTCTGCTGCATTATAATAAGTTGCTTCAGCTCCTTCCACTACAGAAATATAAGCATCTCCCATAGCTGTACCACGAGGACTTACGCCAATCTTTAAAAATTGGGCATCAGTGCTGCCTGGACGCTGATATTGTGCATAAGTAAGTAGAGGAATCATTATAAATATTATTATACCTCTGTGAATCATATGTAAAACCCACCTTATTTTATTACAAACACTTATTTTATTATTACAAATTTTCCTACCTGCACTTGTTTAGTACTAAGGTCCTCAACAGTAAATAAATATATACCGCTAGAAACAGCTTGTCCAACATAGGAAGTTAAGTTCCAATCTTCGTAGCCTTTATTGGGATTATTATGATTAATAGTAAAGATATAGTCGCCAGCTAAAGAATAAATTTTAATTACGCAATTAGCCGGCAGATTGATGAATTGAATTCTTCTATCCTGTTCCATCCATGTTGATCTTGTAATTTGAGGCTTTTCCCAAGGGGGATTGTATGAATAATAAGCAATATCACCCCGATAAGGATTAGGAACAACAGCTACCTCTCCAACTGTTTGTGGTGGTTCTGTGCCAGGCACTACAGTTTTAGCATTTGCAAAAATGCTCGATTCTTGTGAAGGAAAATTTATAGATTTATCTTCTTTTGAAAAGGCTGTTACAGAATAATAGTATTCAAAATTGTTTAACAATCCTTTATCTACGTATTCATGTTGGAGTCCAGTTTCATTGCCGTAGCCATCGTTAGCAATATCATACTCCCCTAATAAGGTCCAAGGACCTGAGATACTTTGTGTGCTTTTGTACAACCTATAACCTTCAAATGGTTGACTTACGCTATCACCTCTATTTGGGTCAAAATATGTTTCCGGATTAACATCGCCATCTTGAGGCTTCCAGCTTAAAATTACTTGGTGATTCATTGTTTGAACTCTAAGCGGGGGAACAGGCGGAGGTGAGGGAACTTTAAAGTTTTTTTGAACAAGCCAATCCAATATCTTTAAATTTGCTAAAACACCATTTACACCATGCCCAAGTATTTCTCCCACTTGAAAATGTAAAGTATCTCCTACATTTATATTAAAAGGCCCGAACGCAATAATAAACTGAGAACCTATAGGATCTTGCTGGTCTTCCATTATTACACCAGCAGCCATTTGCTTATAGCGCAATACATCATCCGACGGTGGCGCACCCATACCTTGTCCAGGATACCAGTTAAATGTCCATCTTATTGAATCAGCTAAAATGTTTTTAGGAGGGAATATTTTCATAGCTATAGGACTAACTGCATTACCATCCGCACCTCCTGGATTGTCAATGCCCATACCCATGTGTTTATCTTTGTAATAAACAGAGTAATCATCTAAAGCAAAATCCCAACTAGTTCCTCGATAACCAACGTTAGCATCTAACCAGTAAGCGATATATGCTTTTCTAAGGTTTACTTTTTTAGGTATGATATAGAAATTGTAAACTATCATTTGGTCTAAAGGAGGAGAAGCCCATGCATAGCTTGTTTGTATTACTTCTACATGTAAAGGCTTATGAGATGGTATGTTTGACAGGTTATCATCACTATATCTGCAAACAAAATCTTGATCTGAAATTCCCACATACTTATGCCAATATGGTATATCAACTGTATCGTTCTTGTGAACGACCCATATAGAATCCCAAGGTTCTGCAGTAGGATAAAACTCAAAATTAGAATTCCAGCTTGTGGTAACAGAAACGGTAGTGTCACCTGTACTTTCATTAATAGCCCCAATCCAAATACCACCCTCACCTATATGCTCTTCAAAGCTTCCTCTAGGAAATTCTGAGTATATAAGTCCTGGATAATCTGTCCCTGCACGCCATAGTGTTCCCATGTTTGTTACTAATTGTCTTACCTGGCCTACATCATGAACCTTGTAATCTAGATGTGTTTTTTGTGCATATATATTCATAGTAAATATCACAGTAAACATTATTAGTATTCTTTTTTTCATAAGCATATTTCTACTTTATGATAACAAATTTTCCGACCTGTACATTTCCAGTTGTTTTATCTTCTACAGTAAATAAATAAAGTCCACTAGAAATTGCCTGTCCAACACTCGAAGTTAAATTCCAGTCCTCATATCCTTTCTGAATGTCATTATGTTGCAAAGTAGTTATTAAATCACCTGCCAGTGTATATATCTTAATCTCACAATTAACTGGCAGATTAATAAATTGTATTCTTCTATCTTGTTCCATCCACTGGTGACGAGAGCCTGTTGGCTTTTCCCAGGGTGGGTTGTAGGAATAGTAAGGCAAATCACCTCTATAAGGATTAGGAACAACTGCTACAGCTCCAACATCATTCGGAGGCGAGGTGCCAGGAACTGCCGTTTTAGCATTTGCTGAAAGACTTGATTCTTGTTCTGGAAAATTAATAGTAGCATCTGGTTTCGATAATGAAGTAACTGTATAATAATACTCGACATTGTTAAGCAAGCCAACATCTGTATATTGATATGCTAAACCTGTATTGGGTCCAACATTATCATCGGCAATATCGTATTCACCCAGTAGCGTCCATGGACCTGAAGAGCTAATAGTGCTCTTATATACCCTATAACCCTCAAAAGGTTTTGTTATGCCATCAGTTCTATTAACATCAATAAACTCTTCAGGATTAATATCACCTGGTCGAGGTTTCCAGTCTAAAATAACTTTTTTGTCGTCGGTTTTAATACGTAAGGGTGGAGGCGGTGGAGGCGATGGAATCTTAAAATTTCTTTCTACGAGCCATTGTACAAATTTTGCATTAGCCTGAAGACCTTCTATGCCTTTTCCACAAATAAATGCAATTGTAAAATGAAGTGTGTCACCAACGTTCATTTTATAAGGACCGACAGAAACAAAGCCCTTAGTACCATCTCCTGTGCTTATTTGATCTTCCATAATTTTACCAGAGGAAATTTGGCTGTATCTTTGATTATCCAAACTAGGCAACCCTTGTTGCCTACCATTATACCACGTAAATGTTGTTGATAAGTCACCTTCTAAATTATTATTTGGCGGGAATATTTTATTTCCGATAGGACTAATAGCCTGTCCATCAACACCACCAGGTAAATCCAAACATATTTGCATCATTTCATTTTTTTGAAAATAGGTTATATCATCTAAAGCATAGTCCGTATACGTATTGTTGCCAACATTACCATTCATCCAGCTAGTTAAAAAAACATGTTTCAAGTTGTATTTTCTTGATATAATAAAATATTCAACCACAATAAAATCGCTCAAAGGTTCAGATGCCCATGCGTGACTAATTTGAATTACCTCTAAGCCAAGTGGATGATGATTAGGTACTCTAAGACTAACAGGTCCATAGTCAGTATATCTACAAACAAAGTCTTGATCGGATTTACCCACATACTTATTCCAATATGGAATATCCACAGTGTCATTTTTCGATACAACCCAAATAGTATCCCACATTGCATCCGAAGGGTAAAATTCTTTAGGTGAACCTTCACCCTCTGCTACTGATACATAGTTTACAGAATCTAAAGTTGCTCCGACCCACAACCCAGCATCAGCAATGTGTTCTTCTGAGCTGTTAGGGGGATATTCACAATTTATTAAGCCGGGGTAATTAAATAGACCATCACCAACTGCATTAAACTCGCCAGTGTTGGTTACTACAAGACGTATTTTACCAATGTTGTGCAGTTTCCAATCAAGCGTTACATTTTGTGAATATATATATTTAGAAAACAAGGTCGCGATCATAAACGAGAGAAAAAAAATTCTTTTTATCATAAATGTGGCGTAATGTTAATAATAATGATGCCTAAATGAATTACCAATCAACTCTTATCCCAAGTTGCGCATATCTTCCAGTAGAAAACTGCCTTGGGTCCATTAGCCTGTACATCGTATACCAGTCATAATATACATTTGTACCTGGTTGAACATCACCATACTTATATGGTTTACCTGTCCAATTATTAAATCCGTAAGCAATTTGAACATTTTTTTGATCAAAAATATTGAATACATCTAGTTCTAAACTAAGTGAAATCCCACCTATTATATCGAAACTCTTTGTAAATCTAACGTCTGTTTGTGTTGTTATTGGTCCAGTTGCAGAATTTGCTAATTTTTGTGCATCGGCTTGACTAAAAGTACCTGGTGTATAAGGCTGTCCAGATGAAAAATTAGAAAGCACCGTCAAGGACCAATTATCAGGTAGTTGAACACCAAATAAATTTATTTGCTTTCCTTTGGGGGAGCTAATCGTACCTTGGAAAACAATCTGATGTCTAATGTCCCAATCAAGTCTAGTTTCACGAATTGGATTTGGAAAATCTGTTAAAGAACGAATGTAATCTGCAAAGGCAGATGAAGAATAACCATTAGCCCATTGCACTGTATAGGTTAGTTTTCCCGAAATAAAATTTGAGTAAAGTTTGTTAAGGGTAAATTCAAGACCCCTTGCCCTTGAGTAGCCAATATTATCATACAAATCAACTGGTATTCCTAATGCAGCTTTTAAGTGTGTAGTACCAACTTGTTTTGATATATCCTTTGCATAGCTTTTAATATCTAGACCCCAATCCTGACCAATCTGATAAGTCAAGCCGAATTCATACTGAATTGTTCGCTCGAAGTCCAGTTTTGGATTACCCGTAAAGGAACCACTATAAGGGTCACGATAATAGAACTGTAACTCAGGTAATTGGATAAAATGCCCATAGGAAAAATAAGTGACCATTTTTTCTGATATTGGGAACGAAATTCCGAATCTAGGGCTAAATTGATATTTGAAGAGACTCCAATCGGCTTTAAAACCCGTTGCATCTTCCCATTGTTGCTTCCAACCTGGGTCGTCAACTGTCTTCCCTAAATAAAACCAATCCCAACGAATTCCAGCATTTATTATTAAGAATTCTTTTTCAAATTTATCTTGGATGTAAGCGCTGCCAATCCAAGGGTAAGTGTGAAACACCCATCTATATTGTCCAAACTCAGGAAATGGTCCTGGAGGAGGCGGTACTTTTGGTCCATTATTATACAGATATTCACCATAATTTGATAATTTAGTACCTCCATCTTCTATATCGACATAACTCAAGTCATTGTATTTTATTGTAGCACCAATTTTAATAAGATGATCGGGGAGTATTTGCGAGGTTAAATCGGTAATAAAAGAAAAGGTAGAGGTGTTATCATCTCTCCAAATTGCCTGAAAGCTATCGCCAGCATAAAATCCTGTTAATGGGTCATAATAAGGAGCTTTAATTATAGACGAGTCAATCCAGCCATTTGGAGTTTGTCTTATTACCCAGTAGTCTGCCGGGGTACGCTTGTCTAGGTCCTCATGGTACTTAACTCCCAAATAACCAAATCTAACATTCATAAATGTAGATTGAGAAAAAATGTGTTTGTACTGGATGTTTAATTCATTGTTAAACCTAAGATAGCCAGGGGTATTGTCAGGGTAATATTTCCATAGCCAATCAAATTGACTCCAGTAATTCCATGAGCCGTTATAATTTATTATCAATTGGGAATTTTTTGATATATCCCAATTAATTTTGGCAGTAAGTGTAGCTGTATTGCTCTGTTTTTCGGTGAATTCGATACCAAATAAGTTTATTTTATTTCGTATGCGGTTATTATTATATGGTGTATTAGTCATATTAATTGTTGCATTTAGAAAGTAATAAAGTTGACCAGGCACATTAATTCCTAGCGCTGGTAATAAATTTCGTGTAATTGGTTCTGGTCCTCCAAAGAAAATTGTAGCATATTGTGTTTTATAATTCTCTCCCAAGAATTTGAAGCTATCATTTCTATATTCAACACCTCCGGTAAATTTTTCACTACCCGTTCTTGTAGTTATATTTACCACTCCAGACTGAGCTTCCCCATATTCGGCATTAAATGCACCTGTTAACAGTTGTACTTGTTGAACAGAGTTAACATCAAGATCAAGCACACTTCTGCCCCCATAAAGCGGGTGTGTAACTGGCATTCCATCTACAAGGAATAAAATCTCTCCACCGCGCCCTCCTCTAATATGGATATCTTTTACACTTTGGTCTCTAACCTGCAATTGTGTATCACCAAGAGGCACAAGCTGTGGTGCAGTGCCTATTACGGTTCCGCCTTGTAGCTTAAAAATATCGGAAGTAGTCTGTAAGCCTGGTACATTTTTTATATCTTCTCTCGTAACAGTTCTTTCGGTATTAGTAACATCTTTTTGAATTATTTTTTGTTGTGCTGTTACCACAACAGTCGGGGTCTGAATTGTAGTAGGCTCTAACTGCACATCAATTTGAGAAGTAAGGTCAGCTCTCACTAAAACATTTTCGACCGTAATTGTATGATAACCTATCATAGAAATTTTTAGAGTGTAAGTATCAGGCGGAACCCCAATTATATAGTATTGTCCATCTTCGCCGCTTGCAGCCCCCATTGTAGTGCCAACCAAAACAACATTAGCACCCAAAAGTGGTTCTCCCGTTTCTTTGTCTGTGATTTTACCTGCTATTTTGCCAGAACCAGAAGCAAATACTTTAACAGCAAGTAAACTAATTAGCATCAAAATTTTAATTTTGTTGCTTTTCAAAACTAATTCTCCTTTTTACTGTATATGTAAATTCTGAAGAATATCTTTTACCATTTGTTTAGCGTCGTCTTTTTTAATAAAGTAAATAGGGAATCCAAGTATAACTGCATCGAAAACGGTACCATAATATCGTAGGCCAACTGCACGACCTCTATATTGAAAGTACGGACTATCATTAGCATTATCATAAGAATATATTATATCTGTAAACCCAGCACGCTGTGTAACAAGATTAATTTGGCCTAATTTACCATAGTAAGGGAATGCTTCTGCAAGCTTTGCTGAGTCAACACGAATATCAGAGTAACCTTTTGCAGCTATCGCGCCTGTAAAATCTGCATCCAATACGGTTTCATCAACTGAAATAATATGTAAATAATCATGCACAAATGATCCTTTAGGGAATGAAACAGGAAAATTTTGATTCCATGCAAAAGACTTTAAGATTCTCCAACCACTCATAATAAACTTACCGCCGACATTTAAATAATCAGAAATAGCCTGCTGATTGGAAATTAAGGCCAAAGAGTGTGGTTGCGCACTTGGTCTATCATCTGCCACCCAAACAATTAATTTATATTGACCTAAAGTATCTTTAGGGGGCATACCTTTAGACAAATAGTTCCACCAGTCGCTACCCGGAAACAAATCAGAGTAAAAATCTTTAACATCTTGATTACTACTTTGTACTCCAGGTGGAAAGTTATTTACATTCGTTTCATTAATTACTAAAATCTTTTTGGTAAAAGTTGCAACGAGCAGTCTTATTGTTACGGAATCTCCAACAGGGTCAATAAGATTTGTATTATTTTTTGAAGTTACTCTTAAAACATGATTCCCAGCTAAAGGGGGTTTTAACAAATTTGGAGTAATATAAACTGATGTGTCTTGTGTCCAATTCCAATTACCATCATCAACGGACCAAGCATAAGAAACAACTTGTCCCCCATCCTCTGCATCCTTAGCTGTGTATGTTAACTGGATTCCCTGCCACCAATCTGTTGTTTGGCTTATAGCAAAAAAAGCCTGCTTGTTAGTTGGCGATAAAATTTTAGTTGTAGGTGGACTTGCTTTTGGAGTATAGAAAATTTTTGTTGCTGGCGTTGGATCAGGTGTACCATTATTATCAACTGCCCTAACTTCAAAGAGTTGTTTGTTTAATATATCATCAGAAACGAAAGCGATAGTTAGACTCGTTTCTTTGGTGTCTTTCCATGGCTGTACTACTGAATCTTTCATTGTGAGATGATAAGTAGTATATCTATATTGATAATATGAAACATAGCCATCGTTATCATTACCATCCCAATGTAAAGTTACAAGTGCAAATAATGTATCGCCCTCTTTAGGAATATTTGCAATAACAGTATTAGGCGGTTCATTTGGATTAGGTGGCGCTGTTGGCCTCTCACACGAACTGTCAATCAGAATAGAAATTATAAATAAAAGTAGTAAACTAATTTTAAGCAAAATTTTCATTTTAAAACTCTCCAGCAAGTCTTCTAAAAATATTTTACCTCTACAACTTCTAATTGACGATTGAAGTAATACGAATCTCTAAAACGCTGAACAGATTTAAAAGGATTTAGTTGAACTTTAATTTCTGTAGTCTTGTTTTCTGCCACTTCAAAATTAACAGGTAAAGCAACTAATTTAGATTCATTTGGAGGCAATTCAACCGGGATATCAAAAATTCCTATATGTAACAAGTCAGCTGTTAATCCAAAAACAATTGAAGTATAATTTCCTGGTGGCACGTACGATTCAAAAATAATATGCGGCTTATATGTATTATTTTCTCTTTCAATTACATTTATAACTTTATCTTCCTGTCTATAGCTATTAATTGAAGGATATAGTATAGCGAAAACTGAATCGGAGTAGGCCTTTCCTTGAAAGACAGTTGTTCTAAAGTTGTCACCATCGGAGACAGTTAGAGTATCGTTAATAATAATAATTGAAGTATCCGTAGGATTTGATTGCAAAACTATTCTTAATATTCCAGGTTTCGGCGAACTTTGCACGCCTGTATCACAACTTACTATAAAAGCAACTAATGACAAGGCCAAAACTATAATGTAAAATATGTGTTGATAATTTTTATTTGTCATTTTAGTGTAATTTTTAACCGTGTTTAATACATGGGGAATTGCTTACAACAACAATTCCCCAAGTTTTTTTAACGTAATAACATCATCTTCTTTGCTTGAATAAACTCATTAGTTATTAATCTATATATGTATACTCCGCTCGCTACCTCAGCACCTTCATTATTAGTTCCATCCCAGACCACAGTATATTTCCCAGGCTGTCGAAAATCATTTACTAATGTTTTAATTTTTCTACCTAGTATATCATAAACAGACAATGTTACTTTCTGTGCACTTGGGATTACAAACCTAATTAGTGTTGTAGGGTTAAATGGATTTGGGTAATTTTGAGATAATTCATAATAGTGAGGAATAGATGCATCTTTTTGATTAACACCCGTTACAGTATTTTTTGCTTGTCCATTATTATAAATTTGGACATCATCAATTAGGCCTCTAAATCCCCTTATACCGTTTAAATTTCCACCATTTCCTATTCTTAAAGGCGCATTAGCTATAGTAGGAGGATTTACAGCAACCGAAGAATCGTAACCTACACTTAGCAATGTATTTGTCGAATCAAACAACATAAACACCGCGGCAGTATCTGTTCTTCTATAAACAACACGATACCACTTATGCAGTTTTATAGAGTCAGGTAATGTTATTTCACTATAATCTTCGGTTCTATTTTGTGCATTCGGATCAACATAGTACCGAGCTCTTATTCTAGCATTAGGCTCAAATCTTATTTCGTAATTATTTTGGTACCAATTCCCTCTTACTATTGGTCTATTTAACAACCTGGTATACTCCAAAGTAGAATCTGCATTAAACCAGAAGGAAACATAAAAATCTTTCATAGTAAGAAATGGAGAAGGAACTTCCAAAAAGGCAGAATCTGCATCATCAGGCATCAAAAAGGAATACTTACCCTCAGCAGCGTTAGTGGAATATGAAGGAGTTCTATTACCAAAAGTCAACACTTGATTTGAAAGTGGGGATAAATCAACAGGCGTTCCTGAACCATTTTCGAAATTAAGATGAAGAACTAAAATATTGGGCTTGTAAACAACAAATGAATAGTATGGATAATCTTGACCACCAATGCCAGCAATTGGCTGTTGAGCTGTCAATCCTTGATTATCGGTAGCAGTGACGTAATAGCGAACCTCAGTACCAAAATTTTGCTTTGGAATTAACCCTGTGTAATGGTCCGTAGAGTCCATAACCATTGGTGCTGTAAACCATGTATTTCCTCCATCAACAGAAAAATGTATTTCAGCACTTTGAATTGAGCCTGTAGATGCAAAAGCCATTATATTTGCCCCTACTTCATAGCCATCTACACTGTCGGCTTGATTAGGAATTTGTGTTAAGTTTGTTATTATCGGTGGGACAGCAAAATTTCTTACAACATTGCTTATACGTATTTCATCTACAAACCCATCTAACCATCCATCTGTACTTCCTTGTCCCGCAAAGCCAATTGTTACAGGCTGCTTTGTTTGTATTGGCGGGACGTCTAAAACAGGATCATAGCTAGCAGTGTTAAATGAAATTAATTGCCTTTTGTCATCATGTATCATTTGAATGAGAATATGGCGAGATGTATCACGAATAAAGGTTAAATGAAACCACTTACCGGGCACTAAAGTATTATTTGGAGAGTTAACTTGAGGCCATCTGTCTTGACCTTCTACATTGTACCCTGTTGAAAAAAATCTATTATCTCCCCAATTTTCTACAAAATAGTTGGGTCGCCAAAAAACTTCGTCACCTGCTTTAATTATTAGGCGTGGTACCCATCTCCAATCAGATGAACTAGTCCCATATGTAAAAACATTCATCCAGCCCTCAATTGTCCAGTCACCTTTTAAGTTCAACGCAGGTGTATCTGGTACACTCACATAAGAGGAGTCAGTAACTGCATCGTTATTTATCCTTAAGCATTGACCTAATCCAAGTGCTGCATTTGACAAAAAGGTCAGCTTACCGTGCCCAATTCCATCAGCAGAAAATTGTGACTCATTCTTTAAATTGCCATCAAAATGTAACAGCAGTACTGTGTTACTATCTGGTGTATAAGGACCTCCTATTTGTTCTTGGGCATAAAATATACTAACTGCGCCCAGCAAAAATGTAAAAATAAAATACCTAAAAAATGTTACAGGTAGTGTTTTTATCATTGGCAACCTCCATTGTTATTTATAAGATAATTTAACTATGACAATAAGTAACAAAAAATCACTTTTTGAATAGAATATTTTTAAAAATGCTTTTAAAAAACTTTACAACATTAGGTAAATTTGATTAAAAATGTTAGCGCTAACATTTCTTATGCAACATAGCATATACAATTCTGAAAGTCAAGGATTTTTTTAAAGTGATTTTTTTTTACAGTAAGAAGCTAATCCCAGCTATTAAAAAGAACCATTACTGTTAATCAATGGGCATAGTTTTCATTGGGATTAGGCAGTTAAGTAATTTTAAAAGCTGTATAGGACATTCGTACTCTCAAGTATGTAATTATAGATGTTATAAACATGTTATCTTCAACAGGTTTTAGAAAATAATTTCCCTCTAATAGGATTATTTTACTTTATTAATGTCACCAACCAGACCCACCCTACTTTTAATTAATTCTTAAGGTTGACTTTACTTTTATTTTAGAATCCATTTTTATCTTTTGACAAAAAATTTAAGGAGAAAAGTAATGTTTGACACAGCACATCTTCACCCGATGATTGTACATTTTCCTATCGCTTTGTTAATTATTGGATTTCTTTTTGATGTATTAAGTCTTTTTGTAAAAAAAGATTTTTTTAGCAACGCAGGCTTCTATTTATTAATATTAGGTACTGTGGGAGTAATTGCTGCTTATTTTTCTGGGGATTATGCCGGAGATGGGATAACAGAAACCGGAACACTAAAACAAGCTTTAGAAATTCATGAGGAAGCTGCAAAATTGACTCTTTGGATAGTAATAACTGCAGCTGTATTTAGAATATTTCTTGTCTCATTAAAAAAATATCACAAGATTTACAAAGGCATATTTTTAATATTATTTTTATTTGGAGTTCTTTCTATTTTCAGAACCGGGTTTTATGGCGGTCAACTTGTTTATAAACATGCTGCTGGTGTCCAGTTAAATTTAGGGTTTGATGCTCAATCGAACGGAAATACAGAATATGAGAACAATGCTATTGAGAAAGATGATGATTAATTGGGAATTAATATAAACAATGAGAATTCTAATTTTAGAAGACGAGCCTGGAATAGCTAACTTTATTCGTGATGGCCTTACAGAGGAAGGTTTTGCCGTAGATGTTGCCGATAACGGGAAAAGCGGACTTGAGACTTTTTTAGCTAATGAATACGACTTGGTCTTAATAGATTGGATGATCCCAGGCCTAAGTGGCATTGAAGTTTGTAGAACAATTCGTAATCACAATTACTCCACACCGATAATTTTTATTACTGCAAAAAATACTGTAGATGATACAATATTTGGTTTAGAAGCGGGCGCAAACGATTACATTAAAAAACCTTTTGCATTTGAAGAGTTATTGGCAAGAATTAGAGTTCAATTAAGAAACAATCCAAATGAATTAAAAACTTTATCATTTCAGGACCTTCTGTTAAACTTAGATACTCATAGTGTCTTTATAGGAAATAAGGAAATTCATCTTACTCAAAAAGAATTTACATTACTCGAGTACCTTATGCGAAATAAAGGCAAAGTTTGTACTCGCACACGAATCATTGAACATGTCTGGGATATACACTTTAAATATGACACTTCAGTAATTGATGTCTATATTAATTCTTTAAGAAAAAAATTAGCAGGCGATACAGGCAAAAATTATATTCATACTATAAGAGGAGTTGGATACATTTTACGTGAAGAATGAAACAGTTTAGTTTTAGAAACAGAATAGCAGTATATTTTATTTTAGTAACCGCAATATTAATAGCAATACTCTTTTCACTTATATATCTCATTGTTTTAGACACTGTTTATACGCACTTAAACAATGATTTAGATGCAGAAGCAAAAGAAGTATATTCTAGTTTCGTTATTATAAATGATAATTTAATTTTTGCTAATCCTTACGAGTGGGTCGAAAAGGAACACAACCAAATTGAAGTTAATCCAACTTTCATTGAAATAATTGACAACAACGGGAAAATAATTAGGAAAACATCTAATCTAAAGGACGATAAACTTTGGTATGACTTAACAATAAAGGAAGAACGATACTTTAATACAACTCTTTCAGGCTCGCCGGTAAGACAATTACAAAAAGCTGTAACAAATCCCAAAGGAAAAGTACTTGCTTACATTTTAATTGCTATACCTCTTGAGGAATCAGAGTTAGTATTGGAAAATTTAAAGTCTACATTACTGGTTGGCTATCCAATAGTCCTCATTATTCTTTTCTTTATCTCTCGTCTTATCGCTGGAAAGTTCATTGAGCCTATCGACAAAGTAATTAAAACTGCACAAAGAATAACACGTGAAAACTTGAGCGAGAGAATTGAACTTCCATCCCATCAAGATGAAATTTATACTTTGACGTTAACAATAAATAACCTTTTAGAAAGGATTGAAGATACTGTTCAAAGAGAAAAGCAGTTTACAGCAGATGCATCTCATGAATTGAGGACACCGCTTTCAATTATTAAAGGGACTTTAGAGGTATTAACAAGAAAACCAAGAGAGGTCAATCAATACATTGAAAAAATAAATTTAGTAGTAAAAGAGATTGACAGAATGTCCTTGCTAATAGACCAATTATTGGAACTAGCAAAGTTTGAAAGCGGAAATATACATCCTAAATTAGAAAAAGTTGACTTAATAGAAATCATTAATAATGTTTACTTAAGATTAAAACCCTTCTTCGAAGAAAAAAACAGTAAAATTTATTTTAACATAAGTAGCAGCGGAATTGTGTCGGCAGATAGTTCAATGTTGAACATAATTTTTGAGAATATCATTTCGAATTCATTAAAATATTCTCCACCAAACAAACCAATAATAGTTGAAGTATCCCAAAAGGATAACACACAAATTTGTTCAGTAATAGACCAAGGAGTTGGAATACCAAAAGAAGAAATCTCCAAAATATTCGATCGTTTTTATCGTGTTGATAAATCAAGAACTTCACGTTCATCAGGTTTAGGTTTAGCAATTGTAAAAAGGCTTGCTGATATTCAAAACCTCAAATTATCACTTCAAAGCAACACAAACGAAGGAACAATTTTCACAATCACTTTTCCTAATTAATTTCTTCCGATAAAAATTTAAGGATTTTTTAAGAATTCATTAATTCTTCCCTTAGAATAAAGACCTAATTTTCTATAACATTTATACAAAAATTATTTAACAGGAGGTATAAAAATGAAAGTCAAATCAATCTTTTTAATTGTTTCCTTTTTAATAGCTATAAGCAATAATTCTTTTTCAAAAAGCATTGACAACACAGTCAAAAATATAAAAAATGCTATTATTGGTGAGACAACAGCCAGCGCAAAATATGCGGCGTACGCAAAGAAAGCAAAAGAAGAAGGTTTTCCTAAGATTGCTCTCTTATTTGAAGCTGCCTCTAAAGCTGAATCTATACATGCAAATAATCATAGAGCTGTGTTAGAGGAGCTAGGAATTAAAATGGATAGTTTCAAACCTGAATTTACAGTTAAAACTACAAAAGAAAACTTAGAAGATGCAATCAAAGGCGAGACGTACGAAGTAACTACTATGTACCCGAATTTTATAAAAGAAGCACAAAACGATAGTGTTAGTCTTGCATTAATTTCTTTTAATTATGCATATCAAACCGAGAAAAAACATCAAGCCTTATATAAAAAGGCACTCGAGCAATTAATTGCAGGCAAAGAAAATACACTGCCGACAAAATACATGGTATGCACTACATGCGGGAATACTTATGACGGTGAAGCGCCGGCACGCTGTGGAATCTCAATGACACCAAGAGAAAGATTCATTACAATACAATAAATAAACGACAAAAATAGAGGCTATCTCAAAAGTAATGATTCAAATGATAATTAGTAAAAAGCTGCTCTCCATATAAATACTTTGGCTAACTGGTCTGTTAAATCCATTTGCCATTAGTACTGCATTTCAGCAGGCAAATAAAAATTTTTACTTTTGAGACAGCCTCAAGTTTCAAAACAATTTACTTAGCCCCTGCTTGTAAATTCTTTTCAAGATAATTCGTTAAAAGAGTATATAAATGAAGTCTTGTACCTGGACCCTCGTAAATTCCATGAGTTCTATTTGGATAAACCATTAATGAAAACTGCTTGTTATATTTGACAAGTTCATTTACTAATCGTTCTGTATTTTGATAGTGCACGTTATCATCCCCGCTGCCGTGAACTATTAGCAAATTACCTTTTAAGTTCTTTGCAAAATGAATAGCCGAACCTTGTTCATAAGCATCATTTTCGCCTTCGGGCAGACCCATATATCTTTCTTCATAAATTGTATCATATAGTTTTTCGTCTGTGACTGGTGCAACAGACATTCCAGTTTTATAAATCTCAGGATATCTAAACATTAACTGAAGAGTAGCAGAGCCACCGCCGCTCCATCCCCAAACACCAATTCTTTCTGAATCAATAAAACTCCATTTTTTAATCAATGCTTTTGCAGCTTCTGCTTGGTCATGTGAATTAAGCACACCAATTTTTTTATAAATTGACTTTCTCCATTCTCTTCCTCTCGGTGCAGGTGTACCTCTATTATCAACACTTATAACAATGTATCCTTTTTGTGCAAGCATTTGAAACCATAAATATTGAGTTCCCGACCATCTATCTAAAACCGTTTGTGCAGCCGGTTCAGTATAAACATAAAACAATACAGGATATTTTTTTGAAGAATCAAAATCCGGAGGTTTTATTATCCATCCATCTAAAATTACATTATCGCCAATATCTACTTTAAAAAATTCCATCGGCGAAATATTTAATACGCCAACTTTTTCTTTTAGCTTTTCATTATTTACTAATGTTCTAATTACTTTGTGACTAGGAAGTTCAATTAAATCTGTAATTGGAGGCGTATTAGCGGTTGAATAATTGTGGATAGCAAATCTAGCACCATCAGCTATTTGATAACTATGGGTGCCTTTTTCATTCGAAGGAGTAAGCATTTCAATTTTTCCGCTGCCATCAAGTGAAACTCTATACAAATAACGTTGTGTGGCATTATCGGGCGAGGCAATGTAATATATCCATCCATTACTAAAATCAACAGAGACAATTTCAATCACATCAAAATTACCCGGAGTTAATAATTTTACATTTGCACCATCACGCGAAACAGAGTAAATATGTCTCCAGCCGTCTCTTTCACTTACCCATGTAAATTCTTTACCTTTATTAAACCAATGCATATCATCATTAACATCTACCCAAGCTTTATCAGTTTCTGTAAGAATTGTTCTAACATCACCAGTATGAATATTACATAACATCACTTCAAGTTTGTTTTGAAGCCTGTTTAATTGTTGAACATAAATTTCGTCTGAAGATTCAGTCCAATCCATTCGAGCAATATAATTATTACGCGGGTCGCCTGGCACTTTCATCCAAACTGTTTCTCCACCTTCTGCGCTAACAACACCTACTTTACATGCAGAATTTGTCGTTCCAACCTTTGGATATTGGACAGACTTCACAAAAGAGTAAAGTGAATCTGTATCGTTAATCAAAAGAAAATCTTTTACTCCGGAAGCATCTAACTGCCAATAAGCAATAGATTTACTATCGGGACTCCACCGGAAACCGTCACGGTCATCTAGTTCCTCTTCATAAACCCAATCGAACGTTCCATTAATTATTGTTTTAGAGCCATCAAAAGTTAATTGAGTTATTTTTCCATCAGACAAATCTTGAACAAAAATATTATGCTCGCTTACATAAGCAACTTTTTTATTATCGGGTGAAAATTTTGCAAACATCAACGAAGATTCTGGAGCATTACCGCCAAGCTTCATTAGCTTATTTGTTTTTAGATTCAACACCCAATAATCACCTCGTGTATTATAGCGCCACACACGAGCCGTATTAGTAAAAATGAGTAGCATTTCATGATTTGGGGACCACTCATAGTTAGAAATTGAAAGTGCTGTTGTGTCGCCTTCCGGAATTAATAATTTAGCCGACACTAAAACTTCTCTTTTACCAGTCTTAGTATCATACTTAACAATATCTTGTGAATTTTTAACTTCTTCGGAAGGTTCTAAAGTTGTATAACTACTCCCGTTATCTATAAATCGAGCTGGACCAAATCTTTCGCCAAAAAACTCGGGACTTTTAAACAGTCTATCTAATGAAAGTTTAGTTGAATCTTGTGTTTGGGCAAGAGATTGAATATAAAGTAAAGTAATTAACAGTAATAAAAAATTTCTAAAGATTTTCATTTTTATTCTCCTTATAGAAATTGTATCTACTGGACCCTAAAAATTGAGCTTATGAAAAGAAATGTCAAGTGAAAATAATATTGTTATACAGAAAAATATCTTTTAACCACTGCTGTCCAAAATAATTTTGAAATCAAATTCCGAAGGGATGAATTACCAAATAAATTTAGAAAACTTTATGATTTTGGACTATTCTACTTGTCTTGTAAATCAATCCCTATCTCGTCCCTATGGGACTTTTAACTTCAGTTTGATATTTATTTATTGTTCTATAACTATATAATCCCTAAAGGGATTACATTGGTTTAAGGATAATCAAAGCTTTATTGTCTCCTCAGAACAAAATATTTATAGGATAAAGAACAAAGAAATAGATTAAGTCCCTTTTGGAATAAAATAAAAAATATATTGGACAGATATGCTTTTAACAGTAGAGTACAAAATTATACTTGCCTTCTGCAAGCAAGCTTGCCTACAGTAAGCAGGTTTGAGACAATAGTTTTGGCTTTGATTATATTTAATTATATTCTATGTAAAAATTTATTAACAAAAACACGGAGGGAAAAATGAAACTAATAAAGTCAATTTTAGTTGTTACTATAGTATCTTTTACGATTCCAATATTTGCTCAGGAAAATCAACAAGAATATAATGAACAAATGAAGTTGTGGACGGAATATATGTCGCCTGGCAACATGCACAAGCAAATGGCGAAATTAGCAGGCAACTGGAAAACCACAAATAAAATGTGGATGAATCCTAATTCTGAACCGTCTATAACAGAAGGTAATGCTGTTATAGAAACGCTATTAGGAGGTAGATATTTTAAGACAACGCATACTGGTAATTTTATGGGAATGCCATTTGAAGGCTTCAGTATTGAAGCTTACGATAATGCTCTGCAAGAATTTTCTTCAATTTGGATAGATAATTTTGGCACTGGGATGATGTATTTAAGAGGCAAATATGACGAACCAACAAAAACAATAACATATGTTGGCGCTTCTGTGGACCCAATTCAAAAAAAGGAAATGAAAGTAAAAGAAGTATTCAAATTCGTTGATGACAATAATTTTTCTATGGAAATGTATATGCTTAATGGAGACAAAGAAGTCAAAACAATGGAAATTAATTATACAAGAAGTATGTGAACAAAAAATTACTTTGTGGCTGTTTAAAAAGTAGCTCTTCAATTATAAAATTTGTTTGCAACAGCAAGTCTGTGAAAATCTGTCAAAATCCGTGCTGTCAGCGTTCTATTTAAAATTTACTTTTTAGACAGCCCCTTTGAATTAAGCATTCCCTTGCGCTAATGAATAATTCTAAAAAAATTTTTTCTGAGAGAATTAACTTATAGTTTCAGACGAAAAAGTTAATATCTATCCTCTTCGTCATCTAAAAGGTCGTCATCGTCGTTAAAAATATCATCGTCGAATTTAATATCGTCATCAAACTCATCAGGTTCTTCCAATTCAAACTCATCTTCTTCTTCATCATGTTTTTCTTCTGCAAAAGGCTGTTCATCTTCATCGAAATAGTTACTGCGTGAATAATTACTATCAAGCCTATCCATTACTTTATCAACCAACTCCTTTACTAAATCTTCTTTAATTTCTTTAGTACTCAACAAAGAAGATTCTTTACCACTGTCTAATGCCACATCAGAATCTTCCCACATGGCAATTAATGTTTTCTTATCAAACTTACTCAAGTATTTATCAGCTTCCTGTTCAATTGCTTTTATTAATTTTTGGTCCCATTCTCCTTCATCAGCAAGTTGGCTTTGGAGTGTTTCCCAAATTGATTTTTTCTTTTGACCAGGTGCGGTTTGCTTTTTAAGTATTGTCACAAGATCATTAATCGATTTTCTCAATGATTGAGCCATTGGTTAATCCTTTTCATTATTCCATATATCAAAATTAATAAATTGTTAAAAAAAATTATGCTTTATTTTGTTTCATGAATTTTTTTTAATGGATGTGCTTCGGTATTAAAAATTACTTTATCAAAATTTGTTTCATCTTCATCGGTAAAAAGAAGATAAAGATATTTTAGTGTCTCAGCTAAAAAGAAACTTGGCATTATATCTTGCTTTTCTTTTGTGGTAACATTTTTAAGTGCCGCAAAAGCATCTTTTGTTTTACAGTATTTGACAATGCTTTCAAAGTAATATTTGCCTATGTTAATATATTTTTCATTTTTTGTGAAATGATACAAGTAATAAGCAGATTCAACATTTTCTGGTCTTAACAGGTATTGTGGATTAATTATGTTCATATTTTCATAATCAAATTTTTCTGGTTCAATTCCAAAATCTTTCCACATTTTAAAACACGATTCCATCAAGCTTTCTGCTCTTTTAACATCGCCACTTAAACAAAATACAGCGGGCAAAAATGCATCCAATGCCCCAAATGTTGTTAATATTTTTTCACCTGTTTTCATATCCACCGTTGCATACCAAAGATTTGCATTTGCACTATCTGCTAAATATTTATTAACCGCATTCATACTTGAATCAAACATTACCTTAAAATCTTTATCGCCAAACAAAAGGTAGCTTTTCAAAAGGTACTCGTAGTAAGAATCAATCATGCCGCTGATATGACTTTTTGTATTTACCCATTCACCTGTATTCACATTAATTTCTGACCCGATAAGGCCGATTTTTGATCTTCTTTTAAATAATTCTACAACAGCCCGTTTAGCTTTATGATAATAAATTGGGTTCCTTGTTAAAGCACTTAGTGTTCCAAATTCAAGCATCAGTGTCCCGATTTCAGCTGGATTGTTAATTTCATTTTTTGTCTCACCAGTTTTTAAATTTACATAAACATAGGGCATACCAGTCTTAGAATTAAAAACCGGCAGCAGTCTTTTGCCTAAATCTTCAGCTAGGGTCAAAAATCTTCTATCCCCATCTAATTCAAAAGCAGAAAGAAGTCCCCCCAACAAACGAATTGTAATCTCAAAATTTTGCACAAAAATATTTTTATCAAATGAAAGGTTTTGTAAAATTAATTCCTTTGCATCTGCAGCCTCTTTTTTTAATCCCATTAGAATCATTGTATCAAAAGCATCTACTGGTGTTATAAATAGGGATTGACCATACCAGTCATTATAAGATTTGCTAAGTGGTTTTAACTCGTCATGAGCCCAGGCAAATTTTCTATAACCCTGCCAAGCATGCAAAAATTCTTTTTTGATTAGCTCAGCATAATGTACTTTGTCCACTTTATTATTTGTTTTAAAGCTGTCGGCCAAATTAACAGTCACCAAATCCTTTTCTGTAAAACTTCTATTATTAGTACAGAAAGTTTGTATTGAAATACCAAATTGTAAAAAAATATAAAACAACAGTAACAACTTTGCTTTCATTTTGATTCCCTAATTATGACTGTAAAAAACTTTTAATATTAACTTGAGCAACAAATTTTTAAATCATACTCTTTATTGAAAAAACTGCACCTTCAAAAGTTTTTATTTATTTAGGACTTCTAAAAATTTTGCAACAATTTGATGTTATATAAGAAAACTGATTCCAATTAATACGCAATTTATGAAAATCTTTAGAGAGTTAGTGAGGCTTTGCTGCATACCTCACTTTTTTTACTTCAGTAAGAATTTTTTTGAGTGGAAAGCTTTACTTAATTTAGAAAATCTTCATAAGCAAGTTAACCTCTATTAATACCAAAAATGAAATTGTAGCAAGAAAGAATTATTATCAATAGATGGATGTTCAGTATAAATCCGATACTGAGGAATTAGCTCAATAAAACTATATGGGTAAAAATCAAACCCAAGTATAATATGCGAAAACTCATCATTTGAAAAATTTATGTTGGGGTCAAACTTATCATAACGAACTACTGCTTCTAATCCAACCATAATTTTATATGATGCTTCAATCATAATTGCGCTTGTAGTTACGTCAGAAGCCTGATAATCTTCAGCCAAATCAAATTCGCCTAAAATAGAAAATCTTTCATACCCAGCACCTGCAAAACCGCCATACATTAAACTGCGTAGCTTTGTACCTGTTGGTTTAGAGGTAAAAGAAGTTAGCGATCCGCCAAACATAATACCCAATTTGCTATCAAAATTTGGGGTAATCTGAAGTTTAGTGGTTATTACAGGGTCGTTCAAGAACATAGGATATTGTTTATTTCGACCCACACTTGCAGTTAAAGAAACAGCGTTGGAAAAATTTGCACCAATTTCAATACCTGTTTCTGTGTAATAAGGTGAATATATAAGTCCATTAGGGGCCCTGCCTGGAGTAATTAAAGCAAAGTCACCTCCGCGTGTGTAAGCAGTATGATCATCTAATCTAATTCCATAATCAGGCGTAAAAGTGCCGGCTTTAATGTAACTTTTATTTGGAAGCACAAATGCTGTTACATATGCTTCCCAAATTGCCTGTACAAAATCGTAACGAGTGGTAACGTTAATCTTATCCGATAATCCTACGTTTACATAAAAATTACCACTCATATCTTGGAAATCAGCTTTCTTAAGCGAGTATGTATACAGCAATTGAGTTCTATAATCCAAACCTATTTGAATATTTTCTGTTAATTTAGGGTTTAGCGTAAAATCTTTATCACGCGGGGAAATCATACTAATTACATTTTTGCCAAAAAAGAAACCATCTTCATTTCTAATTAAGCCGCCTGTGGGATTATAGTGACAGCTAACACAATTATCTTTTTGTCTAAGCGCAAATCTTGGCAATGCATTTATTTCATTTGTTACAAATAAAACTATCAAAAAGTAAACTGCGGTCAAATACTTCATAAAACACCTCAAAGTTATTACAGAAGTTTTTACTTTTATACTTATTGAATAAAATAAAAAAAATTATCTCCCTATAAAAACTATTTTATTTATTAATCTTGTTAAAACACCTCTGTCATTCGCAAGATGCTATAATTAGCATGTATTTAGGTTTGTCGTCATTTCAGCAGCAACATTTTTTTGCTGTCTATATAATTATTAGCTTTAATTCTATAAATGTAAATTCCGTTAGCAAGTCCATTTGCATCGAATTTCACTGTATAGCTGCCAGCTGCTTTTTCTTCATTTACTAAAGTAGTGACATATCTGCCAAGAATGTCAAATACATCCAGTTTAACATGAGAACTTACTGGCAAGTTAAAATTAATAGTAGTGGTGGGATTAAAAGGATTAGGGTAATTTTGAGAAAGTAAGAATTTAGATGGAATGATATTATTATTAGCCACATCGGAAATATTAGGTTTGCTAAAAGGGTCGCCGGGGTTTGTAACTTTAGATGGGTCACCAGGATTAGGCTGACCAGGTCGCCACAGTCCATTAGGATCTTGCAATTCCTGTCCATTACTAAAGCCATCGCCATCAGAATCCATTGCTGCTAATGACGAATCCCAAAAATCTTCAAAGCCGCCTGGAGTTACTCTTGTTTCTACTGCTTGTCCAAAAGGATTTCTAGGACCGCCGCCGGAAGGGTTAAAATGACAATTAGAGCATGAATTAATACTTCCATTGGGAATTTTATTTACTCTAAATTCGCGACCCACTAAAAATGTTATCGCAGCAATAAATAACGTTAAAAAAAGTATTAATCTATTTTTATTCATATTTTATCCTATATTTAATTATGATTGTTATAAATTTTAGGGAAAATATAGTCAACAAAAGACTTATTGTCTATGAATAAATCTTATCATAGTTATTAGGGGCTGACTAAAAAGTAAGATTTTTTAGAAAATAGAACACGGACAACACAGATTTTAACGGATTTTCACAGATTATATAATTGAAAAATTACTTTTTAGTCAGCCCAGAAAGGAATCCACATGGAATTTTATATCACAATAAAAACTATACACATAATTTTTGCAGGCATTTGGCTGGTAAATTTTATAATGGATAGCTATTTCCAAAATTTAATTGCAGCCAATAAAGGTAAAAAGGGAGAAAAAAAATTGATTATTCTTTACATAAGCATCATAAATATGATAGGAATAGTTGGTGCCACAGGAATATTAATTACCGGCATTTTTATGGTAATGGCTAATCCAGCCTATTCTTTTTTCCAGTTGACTGCAAATCATTGGCTTACAACAAAACAAATAGTTATGGTAGTTATTTTATTGATGATTTTCCTTAAAATTATTCCGCAGGCAAAAAAATTAAGAACTGCTATTGGGGATGATTTGGAGTCTTCTGAAACAATTTCCGAAGGAGGATATAAAAATCTTAACAGTATCTACAAAATTAACTTAATGATAAATATATTAATAATTATAAACTTTATTTTAGCAATAACCCATTACTACCTAAGCTAATATTTTATTTATTGGTTATATGAAAAAAATTTTAATACTTGGTTCTACGGGTTCAATTGGAACAAGCGCACTTGAAGTAATTAGTGAATTCAGAGATGAATTCAAGGTAGTGGGTCTAACTGTAAATAAAAATATCGATTTAATAGAAAAGCAAATTAATGAATTTGGACCCGAGGCTGTTTGTGTAAAAGATGAATTAAAAGCTAAGGACCTAAAAAAGAGAATTGGTAGTAAGTGCAAAATTTTTGAGGGTGCTAACGGCTTAATAGAATTAAGCTCGACTATAGACTACGATATTTTGCTTTCGTCCCTTGTAGGATTTGCTGGCTTAGCTCCAACCTTAGAGGCAATAAAAAGAGGGAAGAGAATTGCACTTGCAAACAAAGAAACATTAGTTGCAGCTGGAGAATTAGTAATTGAAATGTGCAAAAAATACGGTTCCCAAATAATACCAGTAGATTCAGAACATAGTGCGGTATTTCAATGTTTATCTGGTGAAAACAAACAGCATGTTAAAAAATTAATTCTAACTGCATCGGGTGGTCCATTCTTAAATAAAAATATAAATGAATTATCTTCGGTTACAATTGATGCAGCTCTTAATCACCCCAACTGGAAAATGGGAAATAAAATCACAATTGACTCAGCAACCATGATGAATAAAGGACTTGAAGTTATAGAAGCTCATTGGCTTTTTAATTTAGAAAAGGGAAAAATAGAAGTACTTATTCATCCTCAATCAATAATACATTCTATGGTAGAATTTGTTGATGGATCAATTAAAGCTCAATTAAGCAAACCTGATATGAGAATTCCTATTCTATATGCTTTAACTTATCCGGAAAGATATACTTTTAATCAAATAAATACGGATTTAAAAAAAATTCATGAACTTACATTTTTCGAGCCAGATTTTAATAAATTTGAATGCCTGAAATTAGCTTACGATGTAATGGACGAAGGTGGAACTAAGCCTTGCATTATGAATGCCGCTAACGAGGTGGCTGTCCATAATTTCCTTTCAGGTAAAATGAATTTTTTGCAAATTCCAGTGTTAATTAAAGATGCCTTAAACAAAATTGAAGCTAAAAAAATAACTGACCTTGAAACAATATTTGAATGTGATATTAAAACAAGAGAATATTTACAAAAAAAGTATAACTAACAGGAAACAATAAATGGAATACATAATTTATTTTGTAATCACAATTGGGATATTAGTTTTTGTGCATGAGTTCGGGCATTTTGCAGCTGCAAAAATTACAAAAATGAGAGTTGATGTTTTCGCTATAGGATTCGGCAAAAGATTATTTGGATGGAACAAATTAACTGGCTTTACATTTGGCGATTTGCCTAAAGATTTCGATGGACAAGGAAATACAGATTACAGACTTAGTTTGCTTCCTTTAGGCGGCTATGTAAAAATTGCCGGCATGGTCGATGAAAGCTTTGACACACAATTTGCCGATAAAGAACCTCAACCCTATGAATTCAGATCAAAACCTACGATTCAAAAATTATTTGTAATTACTGCCGGCGTAATGATGAACTTGACACTTACGCTCGGCGTTTTCTGGGGAATTAATTTCTTTCAAGGCAAACAAATTTTTAAGTCTACTACAATAAGTAGAATTGAAAAGGACAGCTTCGCTGAAAAAGCCGGTTTTAATTCTTATGACAAGATTTTATCTGTTAATGATAAACCTGTCAAAAATTGGGAGGATATTTTCAACTACCTGCTTGTAAGTGATATATCGGCAAATGCTACCGTCTTGGTTGAACGCAATGGCAAAAAGGTTGAGTTGAACATCCCGCGATCATTAATTACTAAATATTCCCATGAGGGATTTTTACTTTTCCCTTACCCGACTCAACCAATTATTCAAGAGGTAATGAACAACTCCCCTGCAGATTCTGCAGGCATCAAAATTGGTGACATATTCCTATCATTAAATGGAATTGCTGTTACTGATAAACAACAAGTTGTAGATATTATTTCTTCCAATAAAGGCAAAAAAATTTCATTAACTTATTTACGCGGTCAAGATACTCTGCATACCTTAGTAAGACCAAGCTCAGAAGGTAAAATTGGAATTGCAGTAACTAACACTTATACAGGAGATTACGAGTATACTACCTATGGAGTTATTGGTTCTTTAACTCAAGCAGTTAAAAATATTGGGCAATACACCTATTTAACACTTAGTATGCTAAAAAATGTTATAGTTGGCAAAGTTGCATTCAATCAAGCTTTTGGAGGACCAGTTAAAATTGCTCAATATGCAGCACGCTCAGCTGATACAGGCGCAATTTCTTTTCTTTATTTTCTTGCTATGCTAAGTCTAAGTTTAGCAATTATAAACATTTTGCCTTTCCCTGTTTTAGACGGCGGGCACTTCGTAATTATTTTACTTGAAGGAATTTTTAGAAAAGAACTGCCGCTTAAAGTAAAAGTTGCTATTCAAAACACGGGTTTTATTATCTTGCTTTTGTTGATGGCATTTATAATTTACAGCGATATTATTAGTCTATAACCCAATCATTTTAGGGTAAGTAGGCCGCTTGCTTACCCTTTTATATTTATTAATAAAAATTAAGAGGTCATACATGTATAGATTAATATATATTCTTCTGATTCTTTGTTTCTCCGTTAATTTGATCAATGCTCAAGAAAAAGAATACACACTTAATGAAATTGTAGTTACAGCGGAACGAATACCCGTAACATTTGAAAATCTTGCAAGAACTGTAACAATTCTTTCAGCTGAAGAAATAAAAAGTCTCCCTGTTGATAACGTAACTGATTTGCTAAAGTATATTAATGGTGTTGATTTAAAGACAAGAGGTTTTGAAGGTGTGCAATCAGATGCTGGCATACGCGGAGGCACTTTTGAACAAACACTAATTTTAATTGACGGCGTTAAAATTATAGATCCTCAAACAGGCCATCATAACCTTAATATTCCGCTTTCCTTAAATGATATCGAGAGAATTGAAGTATTGAAGGGACAAGGCTCTAAAGTCTTTGGGGCCAATGCTTTCGGCGGCGTAATAAATATTATTACAAAAAATTATGATACTAATACTTTTGCCATTTCTACTCTCGGGGGTGAGCACAATTTGTATAACATTGATTTGTCTTCATCTTTTCCATTATCTTTTGTAAATAGTAATTTTTCATTCGAGAAAAAGAAATCAAGCGGTTACACTTATAATACAGATTTTGAAATTACCAACTTCTCACTAAACCAGAATTATTCTATTCTCAGTAGCAAAACAAAATTGTTTGCTGGTTATATCGATAAAAAATTTGGTGCGAATAATTTCTATTCAGACCTTTTTCCAAATCAATGGGAACACACTAAAACAGCCATCATTAATTTATCTTCAGAAATAAACTCAAAAGGTTTTTCTATAACTCCAAAATTCTACTGGAGAAGAAACGATGACGATTTTATATTGGATAAATTACGTCCCGAATATTACAGAAACAGACATAAGACATTTTCTTATGGCGGTGAAGTTCAGGCCTCCGTTAAAAATGAATTAGGAGTTACCACGTTCGGTGGTGAATTGAACGAGCAGAAAATATCGAGTACGAATTTGGGTAGCCACAGTAGATTTAATTCGGGAGTTTTTATTGAACAGTACTTTGATAGCATTGAACGTTTAACTTTTTCAGTAGGACTTTGGGGTTATAATTATTCACAGATTGGATGGAAATTTTGGCCTGGTTTTGACGTAGCATATCGAATCTCATCAAATTCAAAAATTTACGTCTCATTTGGGGAAGCCTTTAGAATCCCTACTTTTACTGAATTGTATTATGTTAGTCCAGCTAATATTGGCAATCCGAACTTAACTTACGAAAAAGTAACTAACTATGAATTGGGATTTACCTTCAATCAAAATTATTACACTACTTCGCTGAGTATATTTTACAAAGACGGCAACAACATAATTGATTGGGCAAGAGCTTCTAAAAATTCACCATGGCGAGTTGAAAATATATCAAACGTTAAAACGAGCGGATTAGAATTATCCTTAATTATTTTCCCTTTTCAATTATTCTCTTCGTTCCCTATAACAAAGCTTAATATTAACTATACATATTTATCTACTAATCGGTCAACAGGAGTTTATGAATCTAAATACCTCATCGATTATTTAAGACATCAGCTCATAGTAAATATAGATAACAATTTATTTTGGGGATTAACTCAAAATTGGGTTCTTACTTTTAGAGATAGAATAAATTTTAATTCTCAATTTATTGTAGATACACAAATCAGCAAGAGCTTTAGAAATTTTAATTCTTCCATAAGAATAACAAATCTTTTTAACAAAAAGTATTCTGATTATTCTGGAGTTATTTTACCAGGTAGATGGATAACTGCGGGGTTAAGTTTTTCACTTAAATATTGAAGATACACTACCGTATCACTTTTTTTGCTAATAACGTCAGCGAAACTTTTATCGCTAATAAAAATACGCTGATGAATTATAATGTGATATTGTAATCTCCTCACTTTATTTTAAACAATATTGGTACTGCAACTTGAGTTTTAACAGGTTTGCCATCTTTAACACCTGGAGTAAATTTTGTATTATTTACTGCATTAATTGCCGCCTCATCACATCCGTAGCCGATGCCTTTAATAATTTCTGCTTTAACAACATTTCCTTTTTCATCTACATAAGCCTTTACAAACACCTTCCCTTCTATGCCAGCCTGTTTTGCGGCTTCTGGATAAACGATTTTTTTTGCTATCTCTGCAATACCTCCAATTGGTGAAGGCATTTGTTCAGCTGCAAAAAGATAATCTTTCTCATTATATTGAGCAGCTAAGTCAGGAAAGTATTCTTTTACACTTCCATCAGTAAATAGCTTAACAACAAATACAAGGTCTTTAGAAAATTTAACATTAACTCCGCTCTTAACTGCCGGTTTAAATCGATAATTTTCTAAAACAGACAATATTTTTTGACGAACATCGTTATCGCTTTTAAAGATAACAGAATTGGAAGTGTCAATCGTAAAATCGAATTTGGATGGATTATCAAATCTCACCTTATCGATTTTCCCATCTTCATTTAAATAAAGTTTTATTGCAAATTTGTAAACAGCAGCTTTAGTAATTTTAGCACCCACTCTTTCTTTAAGTGAAGCACCTATTTTTTTAATCATTTCATTAACTTCATTATCTTTTATTTCTTTAGCTGGAATATCTACTCTCTCTGCATCAAAGTAAATTTCATCATAGTTGGGTACTATTTCAATACTTGATTTCTCTGATTTACAATGTGCAAGAAGAAATGATACTGCTATTATTGGCATTATAATTTTTGTTTTCATAATTACCTCACATTTTAGCTTTTACTATAACTGGATTTTGAATTTTATAGTCTACTTCCACAGCCGGTAGACTGTTGATTAATAATTGTATAGTTTTATTTTGAGCATTTACTTGCTGCAAAGTTGATTGATATAAATCTCTATAATTTTGTGTTTGGTTGTAAAATATTAAGCAAAGGAATAGGAGAATAACTGCAAATGAATAAGCCAATAAAGATAAAATGTTCCTTTTCGTTGAAGTATTGATTTCCTTGAGAGTATAATTTTCGAGTGAATGGAAGATTCTTTCCTCAAGATGCGGGGAAAATTCTTCGGCTGTATCTTCTATAATATTTTTAATATTGTTTAATTGCTTAAAATATTCTCTTGATTCCTCGTCGCTGGCAAGCAGGTTAAAAAGTAGAGGTTCCTTTGCTTTATCTAATTCTTTGTCAAAGAATTCATTTACCATTTTTTTTATTTCTTCGGTTTTCATTTTTTACCTTTGTTCATTTAATATTTTTGTAAGTCGTTTAATTAACTTCTGTCTTGTTTTAAACAATCTGCTTTTAACAAGGTCTTCTGTAATATCCATTACCGCTGCAATTTCTTTATAACTTAATTCACCATATTCTTTTAAATAAAAAACCTCGCTTTGTTCAAAAGGTATTTTTTGCAGTTCGCTCAGAATTAATTGCTTGAGTTCTTTACTTTCATACTCATCGTGTAATTTTTCTTCAGATGGCGCTTCAAGTTCGTCTGTATCCTCAACATTAAATTGATCTACTCTTATCTTTTTGGTTCTGAAATAATTATAAATTTCATTTCGCACTGTTTTAAAGAGCCAAAATTGAATACTGTTTTTATTCCTTATGTTATCCATATTTTCAAACAGTCTCATAAAAACATCTTGAACTATATCTTCGCATACCATTCTGTTATTGAGCATCCTCAGAGAAAAATTGAAGATATTTTTTTTGTACTTGTTATAAATAAGAGTAAACTCAATAATATTTTTGGTGGTGTTACTCAAGAAATTAATTTTCTTTATTTAGAAAGATGTTTTAGTCGTAAAAATGTTGCCTAAAAAATAAATTAAAACTGCTCAAACAACTACAAGGATTCCATCTATTTTTAATTGATAGGAACTGTTTTCATAAGTAAAACTTTTTTAAATAACAGCTCACAGAACATTTTAGAATTTCTTAAGAATACATAACAATTAGAAATTTTTAATAAGCTAATAAGGTTAACCTACTTAGGCAATACTCTGTTTCTAAGGTCAGTCCACTATTAACTTAACCTTTTACTAAGGTTATTCGGTGTTTTTTACTTGCTTAATCATCTTTTTAAATTGTCTCTTTGTCAAAAACCTTATCCCTTCTTTCCTGAACCTTAGTAACATGTCGTATTCTACATAGATACATAACCTTATTAGCTTATCCCTCACATTTCTTTCTTTAAACTAATAAGGTTAATTTCTTCGTTATATCGTTTTGTTACTAAGGTTACTCTGCTATTAGCATATTTCTCTGTCTAAGGTTATACAATATTTTTTCACCTTATCCATCTTGTAAAACTGTCGGTTCAGCGAACCGACTTACTATAGCGTAATCCCTCTTGTTAATCCTTGTGGTCGGTTCAGCGAACCGACTTACAGTATTTTTCCTTTAATCTTAGCAACATATTCCCCTCTCAAAAAACTCAACTATTGACTTGTTAAACTCTAGTTTGAGAGTTCACCACATTGTGGAGTGGTGGATTCCATTTGTGGACTACCCTATTTTTTTAATTTTTTTTATAAGCTAATAAGGTTACTGATTTTAATGTTTTGTTTTGTTACTAAGGTTTTCTACCCTGCTAAGGGTACTTCCTTTCTAATCATTCCTTAGTAATGATTATAAGATAAGTACTTATCACGAAGTGATGGATTCCCATTATTTTTATCCGATAATTACTGCAAAAAACTTAATTTAATTCCTTGTTTATCTTACTTTAATCTTAGTAATACCAATTACAATATAGAACACTTAACCTTTGATAATTCACCGCGTTGTGGACTATCTAATTTCTTTAGATAACCTTTTAGAACGCAAAGAACAAATTAGCTAATTCAAAATCTATCGTATATAATTCCTACGAAATAACCCTTTGACAATTCACCTTCTTAAGTCTTAGGAAGCCCTCCTAAGAACTCAGAAATCAGAATGTGATAACATCAAATCTGTAAGACCGTCTAAAAGTATTAAAACTGACTTTGCAATGAAGTTAACTTTTCGAATCTAGCCCTTACAATAGAAATTAGTGATAATTCGTGAAATTCGTGTCTGCTACGAAGTTTTATACATTGTGATAACAATTTATTAAAGAGACTTAAGAAAAATTATTTACACATTTATAGTTTTTCCCACGAAAGTAGGAATCTAAAGCAAAATGTCAATGTGAATATTTAAGAGGTCCCTATAAGAAATAATGAACTTTTATTTTGAAGAAAGTGAAGCTAATTGGTATATTCTAATTTAAAATTCAAAATCAAAATAAATACGTAATTATGGAAAATAAAAATAATGCAAATCATTTAATTAGGGGATTAGGATTAACTGCTTGCACAATGATTGTAGCCGGCTCAATGATTGGTTCAGGAATTTTTCGTAAGCCATCATCAATGGCAGCGCAGTTAATGTCGCCCGAATTGTTAATTATAGTCTGGGTGGTTGCGGGTTTTATTACTTTAATTGGAGCAGCAGTAAATTCAGAAATAGCGGGAATGATTTCTGAAACTGGTGGACAGTTTATTTACTTCAAAGAAATGTACGGTGATTTTACAGCTTACCTTTATGGTTGGTCAGTTTTATCAGTAATACAAACTGGAAGTCAGGCTGCTATTGCTTATGCTTTCGCAGAATATGTTGGCTACTTTTTTAAATTTCCAGACTTACCAAAAGCATTTCAAAATTTTTCATTATATATGCCTCTTGTTGGTAACATACACCCTTTTGTTGATTTCGGTACAAAATCAATCGCAATTTTATGTATTATTTTTTTAACAGGAATAAACTATGTGGGCGTAGTTTTTGGAGGCGCCGTTCAAACTGTTGTTACATACATAAAAATTGGAACTATGATTATACTTTCTGCAGTGCTATTAATATTTGGTAGAGGGAATGTATCTAATATCTATACTGGTTTTAGTATGCCTCAAGAATCATTTCCCACAATTTTTGCTGCAGTGGGACTTGCACTTTCAGGTGCGTTCTGGGCTTACGATGGCTGGAACAATTTAACTTTCGTATCTGGTGAAGTAAAAAACCCTCAAAGAAATGTTTCACTTGGTTTATTGTTTGGAACTTTAATTGTTATTGCCGTTTATGTATTAATTAATCTTGCTTATCTATATGTGCTCCCGATAGATGAAATGGCAAAATCGCCGCTTGTAGCTGCAAGTGCAACGGAGAAAATTTTTGGAAATTTAGGCGGCTCAATAATTTCTATTGCTGTTATAATTTCAACATTTGGTGCTCTTAATGGAAGCATACTTTCAACTGCTCGAGTACAATTTGCAATGGCAGAAAAGAATTTATTTTTTACTACCCTAGGAAAGGTTCATCCAAAATTTAAAACACCGCATGTTTCACTTGTAGTACAAGGTATTTGGTCAGCTGTATTAGTCTTATCAGGTTCATTTGATACAATTACTGATTACGTAATGTTTGCAGCATGGATGTTTTACATGTTGGGAGCCGCTGGAGTATTTATTTTGCGAAAAAGAATGCCGGAAAAACACAGACCATTCAAAGTTTGGGGTTATCCATATCTACCAATTCTTTTTGTAATATTTGCTTTTGTGTTCTTAGTTAATACTGTTATCTCTGATACATCCAATGCAATGATGGGATTAATACTTGTCCTTTCAGGCTCGCCGTTTTACTTTTATTGGAAATATAAAAAGTAAGGCTTAACCTTAATTTTATTTTTGAGTAAATATTAATTTTAGTTATTTTACAGTTAAAACTTGGAGTAATGATAATTGCGGTTGGTTATCAAACTCTTAGCAGAGAACTCACCTTCAATTTCCATACATAGTTGAATGAAGACACTAATTACACGAATTCTCACGAATTGTATTTAATCTCTCTTGTGTAGTAGAAAATTAATTTTTGAAATTAATATCTTTAGCCGAATCAAACTTCAATAAAATTGAATCTTAAAACCATTCCTAATTTTTAATTCCTAATTCCTAACTTTTAATTCCTGATTCCTAATTTTCATCATTTCTTTCAACTTCGGTTCATAATCCATATGAAAATGAAACGAGGGAAATTTTTTAGGAAGGTGGGTGATTTGATAAACAAGTACACTAATTGAAATCCTATCAAGCCACGAGGAAAGTGGCCATCCAAAATGTACGTGTATTTCTTTCTCTGACGATACTTCATATTCAATTGTTTTTAATAGGCCATGTATCATATCAAACAAACCAACGCCTCTTTGTCTTGAAAGCCAAAAGTGATTCGTATGTTTCGATTCAGGCATTTCAGTTCTTGGTAAGTAAAAACTTACGTAAACAGAATTATCTTCGTTGAGTCCTTTTTCTTCTTCGCGCGGCCTCCTAAAATAAATATTAACGACTTTTGATTTAATTTCGATTATCTTAAAAATTATTTCCATTGGTGAGTTTGAAAGCTTCCGTACTGCTATTTCTGGCGACCTTGTCTTAGCAATTCTAATTCCTGCTATCAATACTAAAGTTGAAATGAAAAGCCATAATAAAGTGCCATAAGGTCTATGTATAATTATATAAATGAATGTGCTCAATAGAATAATAAACAACACTAAGGTTCCTACTCTTGAGGTCGGCTCTGTAATTTCTTTCCTACCCATTGAATATCTGTATTTCAAAAGAGAAGCAGTGTTTATAACAAAACTTGCAACTAAACCCACAGCATACATTTCAGCTAAAATTGCTTGACTGCCACTTGTAATAAAAATTATAAATGAATAAAAAGAGGCATTAATTAAATGAATCTTATAAAAAGATTGTCTCTTATTTGTACTAATAAGCCAATGGAAAGAATATTTTTCTGCTATTTTTTCAATTAACTCTGCTGAAGCAACCATTGCAGTGTTTACTGCCATTATTAAAGTAATAGAAGCAGTAGCACTTACCAATAAAGCAAAAAATTCTCCGTTTACTGACTTTGCGAAAAAAGGAATTAAATCGGTTTCGTGCTGATCAACAGCAATATTTGCAGTTAACGAAAGAAGCGCTATTAAAGGAGTTAGTATTCCTACTGTAAATGCTAAGAATATGTAGGCTTTTTTTATATCCTTCCAGCTGTTTACTAACGAGGCTGTTTGAAGAACAGATTCTATACCAGAGTAAGCAAGGATGCAGCTGCCAATCCCTATTATAATAAACTCATAAGATTGAAAAGGATTACCAGCCGATAAATCAGCTAAAAAACCATTGAATCCTTTTCCTAAAATTACAAGTGAGTTGTGGTTGAAGTTTAATATTCCACCAAGTATTAAGTTCAATAAAATAAAAGAAGCCAGCACAAAAATTCCGAAAGTAAATTTGGCATTTTCCTTAATACCGATAATATTTAGTAGAGCTATAAACCAAACAACAGCAAAGTTAGTTATAAACTTTATGTTTGATCCGAAACCTAAGAATGTTGTTCCATTTTGAACTGCACTGACTGTTGAAATTGTAGCTGTCAAAACATAATCTACAAGTATCGATGAGATTGCAATAAAAGAAACGGTAGGACCCCAAACCAAATAAGAAAACGAAAATACACCACCGCCTTTCAGACCATTAACTTCTAGGATTTCAGAAATTTCTACCATTTTAGTAGATAAATATCTAATCAAAAGGGAAGTAAGTGCTATATAAATTATAGCTTTAAAGCCAATGAACCTATATGCTTCGAAAGGCGCATAATAAATTGATGTAAGTTCATCCATTAAGGTGATGATGCCTATTGCAAACCACGTAAGCCACCATTTGCTTCCATGAAAGTATGTTAAAAAATTGCTTTTCTTTATTATTAAAATAAATACAGCAACAAGGACAGTATTTAAAATTATAAACCAGTGCATAGTGTTATGAGTTGCCGATTAAATAGAATGAATAAAAAACTTGGTCTTCATTAATTAACTGGCTGGCTAGTGAGGAAATTTATCTTTGTATAATTTTATACTGTTGTTTATAACTTTATAAGCCTCGTCTTTTCCAAAGAACTGCTCTACAATTACATTCTTATGCTCTAATTTCTTGTAATCTTCAAAAAATCTTTTTAGTTGGATTGTTGTATGCGGGGGTAATTGTTCGAGATTATCGATATAATTTACTGACATGTCATTTTTAGCGACAGAAATGATTTTATCGTCGTACTCTTCGCCGTCAATCATTCGCATTAAGCCAAGCACTTTTGCCTCAATAATACATAAGGGGTCAACAGTTGCAGAGCAAATTACCAAAATATCGAGCGGGTCACCATCGTCACAAAAAGTTTGTGGAATAAATCCATAGTTAGCTGGATAATAAACAGCAGAGAACAAAATTCTGTCTACCCGTATCATTCCGCTTTTTTTATCGAGTTCATATTTAATTTGTGAGCCTTCTGGAATTTCTATAACTGCATTAACAATTTCAGGCGCTTTATCTCCAATATCAACTTCATGCCAGGGATGTAAAGTCATAGTTTATTTCTTAAAAAGTGAATTACTTATCCAAATTTAAACTATAAAAAGCCCATAAACAATATAACCTATTAGTGCTAATACGCTAACGAGTATAAGAAACATTAAGAAGTAAAACGAAAAATCTAAACCCCTATCTTTTTTTGAATCACTCACTTTTAATCTCTGTAAGTCTAATTTTTATAAATCGTTATTTATAACAAGTTTTTTATTGTTTTCATTTCATTATTTTATTTTATGCCAAGCTACGATATTAATTAAGTTTAATCGGCACTTAACATTCTTAATCCTTTTTTTGCAATTACATTTTTAGGGTCAAGAACCAAGACTCTTTTATATAGTTTAATTGCCTCACTATAATTTCCTAATTGATGTTCTGATGAAGCCAGCATAATTAAAAATGGAAGAACGTCGGCTTTCAGCTGCAAAGCTTTTTTTAAGTAATTAGATGCTAACGAGTAATTTTTTCTTTCGAAAGCACGTTGACCTAAATAGCCATAAGCATCAGCGCCTTCATTTCTGTAATTACTCTCTTTTCCTTCAATTAATTTCAACACAATCTGAAACTCATCTTCTACTTTAGAGAGTGAATCTAAAGCTTTATATACTTGTGCAAGCCAGAAGTGCGTGGAAACTTGGTTTTCGTTCAATCTAATAGCTTTAAGTAGGGCTTTTCTACTCTCGTCATATTTTTGTTCTTGAAAATATGCAAATCCAATATACCTATAAGCTGGTTCATTATTTGAGTCAACCTCGATTTGCTTTTTATAGAATTTTATAGCTTTGTCGTAATCTTTTTTAAGATAATTTAAATTTGCTAAGTCGATAAATATTTCTTTTAAGGTGCTGTCCTTTTGATATGCCTTGCTAAAAGATTGTAAAGCCAGGGAATCTTTATTAATAATTTCGGCTGCTCTACCTATTTTAATTAAATCCATAATATTGAGAAGTGAATCTGGAAGAGAAGTATATAAATTTACGGATTCATCGAGTTTAGTAAGGTAATATGCTGTAATTGCTTGTATTTTTTTTAGAGTATTATTGTTAGGATATAATTGTAAGCCACTCTTAGAATAATTATATGCTTCATTATATTTCCCTACTTCAAGAAACGAATTAGCAGCTTCTACATAAGCATCTTCACTTTTTTCTATATTTAAGTATTTAGTTAAATAAAAGGCAGCATTTTGATAAAGCTTAGCTAAATAAAATATTTTTGAAATATTTTTTATTGCCTGTACATTTGTTGAATCAACATGTAGAATTCTTAAGTAAGCGTTAACCGCATCTGTATATTTCTTTTGTTTATAATAAACCTCTGCTAATTTAAACTTTAGCGGGATATTTAATGAATCTCTTTTTTCGACTTCCAAATAATTACTTGCAGCAAGTTCTAAGACGCCTAATTTATTGTATACATCCCCAATCATTTCCTGTACTTTAATATTACCAGGCTCTTTTTCTCTAAGTATTATTAAAACTTTTAAGGCGGTGTCGGTCGAATCGACAGTTAACAAATCTTTGGCTAAGGTCAGGGCTTTTTCAAAATTACTGTTCTGAATAGCTTTATATGCCTCTTCAGATTTAGATTGTGCAAATAGAAGAGACACACTCAAAATAAAAAATAAAATAATGCTAATCTTTTTCATCGCGTTGTTCCAATTAATATAATTGTATTAGCTTTACAGGTACAGTAGCTGGACCAAGTTTATTATCTGCTACTATTTTTTGCCCCTCGTTACTAGTTAAAAAAGTGGTAAAGCCGGAAGCTAAACCAAGTCCTACCTCGTTCAATAAAATAATGGTTGTTCTAGTTAGCGGATAAGTTTCATTAACAAAATATCCTTGGGAGGGGCTATAATAAGTTGTTTCGTTCGCGTTATTCATACCAAGTTTAAGAGCTTTAATTTTGGTGTTTGAGCCTATCAAATCAATGCCTACAAATCCCATAGCATTTTTCACTTTTAAGATTTTATCGATGACATCTTTTTCGTTGTAAACAATATTTACATATTTAGGTTCGTTCCCATTAAGTAATTTTTGGGTTATAAATTCGTAAACGCCCGAATTTTTTTGCGGTAAATAGATTTTATAAGAAAAATCTTTTCCTGTAAGAAGATTTATTAATGTTGGAATTTTTATTCTATCAACGGCGCTTACAGAAGGAACAATTACAGCCACTCCATCGTAACAGAATTTAAATACCTTAGTGTCAGGTCTTTTTTTAGATATAAATTCTTTTTCTTCATTATTTAGTTCTCGTGAACAAACAAAAAATTTTGCTTCATTGTTTAACACTTTTGCTATTCCTTCTCTTGCAGTTATAAATTCAAGATCAATAACTGCATTATTATAAAGTGAAACGAACTTGTCTCTTTCGGCAATCATTACTTTTTTTAGAGATTCATCAACATAAGCCTTTAAGTAACCTTTTGTGGGAGTTTCTTTAGGTTCACTGCATCCTAAAAAAAGTGGAATGAAAAGAGTAAAACTAAACCACAAACAAAACATGCTAACACTATTCCTTTTCATTTGCATTATTTCTTTTAACTTTATACTTAGTTATTACTATTCTATAGGTTCCATAAAGAACAAATACAATGCCCATTATTTCTTTTAGTTGAGAAGGCAAATTTGTCGTGGAAATATTAGTAAAAAGAAATGCAAGACCAAACAAGATAAACAAGCTACCGGCACTGTAAGCAATATAACGTAAAAGCTTTTGCATTTTATTATTTATTCAACTCGAACTTAAAAGGAATAACAACCCAAACAGTAATAGGGTGTTGATTTTGAAGAGCAGGGGTAAAAACACTTTTCATTGCAGCGTCTATTGCTGCTTGGTTAAAAATTTCAGCATCAGTTTTAATAACAACGGCTTTTTTGGGTTTGCCTTCTTTATCCACCAATACTTTCACATATACTTTTCCACTTATACCTGCTCTTTGAGCAATTTCGGGGTAAACTGGTTTAGCAGCTACTACTATTTCTGGACCTTTTTCATAAGGAACGAATGCATTTATATCGGGCTCTTTATCTTCATCTTTCTCAATTTTAATATCTTGTGTTATTTGTGTGGTAACATTGCCAGTGCCGTTACCAATTGTAGGAGAAGACATTTGACTCATTTCCTCCTGAGTAGCTATCGTTTGTTCTGCAGGTGCTTTTTCGTCTGGTACTGGAACAGGAACCCCAACGGTTGGCTTAGCTACAGGTCCTGATACTGCAATTTGCGGTGGCACTTCATTTGCAATAGAAGGTGGTGGACCCAACTCACTGTACTTCATTATTCTAACTACGGGTGCTGATTCCTCTTCGTTTTTATTAATTGATTGGATAAAATAATATAAGCCAACACCCAAAATATGGAGCAACACAGCAACCACTAAACCAATAGTATAATTTCTCGTATAGAATTTTTTTAATTCGAAGGCACCAAAGAAATTTTCTGGGAATCCATCACTTTGTGGTTTGTTTATAACTATTGTATTCATTTTAGATTCCATAATTAAATTGCTTTAGACATTTCTTTTTGATCTATCTCATTCATGGGTGCTAAAGAAAACCTTGTAATTGAATCGAGATTTAATTCGTCTAAAACATCAATCATTACATGGTATTTGCTTTTTCTATCTATCTTTACTAAAACAACAAGTTTTGGATTTTTTTGAGCTTCACCAATCAAGAATTTGTGTAAATTATCCATCGACATTTTCTTAGGTATATCAATTCCATAATTCCAATACACAGTATTTTTTTCATCTATTCTAAGAGTGAGTAAATTTGATTCTGCCATTTCTACTTTAGCATCCTTAGGTGGAAGATTAATTTCCATTGTTTGTGGTTTTCTGAAAACTGTTGTAAGCATAAAAAATGTTAACAACAAAAAAGCCACATCCACCATAGGGGTCATATCAATCCTTATTGCTACTCTTCTTTTTTTCTTTTTACTTCCTTTTTTTCTTCTACTGCTTGCACCACCGCCAACATCCACTCCAGCCATTTTTTCTCCTTATTAACTTTTTTCTGTTTTAAGATTAGTTACCATTGCAAAACGTGTTATTTGCGTTTTCTGCAGTATATCCATTATGTCTGATATTATTCCGTAATCAACATTGGCATCGGCATTAATAATAGTTCTAAGTTTAGGATTGCTTATTCTTGCCTTTATTAATAAATCTGGTAGTTGGTCTAATGTTACAGGAACAGATTCCTTTAATCTGTTTTCCTGTCCAAACATCGATTGCATCATGTAAAAAGAGTCGAAGCCAAGATATACTTTACCGCTATCTGAGACAGTAATTTTCATAATATTAGATTCTGGTAGCTTCACGTCTGCGTGAGACAAAGGAAGAATAATCTGAACTTCTTCTGGCGGCCTGAATTGAGTAGTAAGCATAAAAAAAGTCAACAGTAAAAATGCCACATCAACCATTGGGGTCATATCTATTCTAATAGGGACTCTTGCTTTTTTAATGTGGGGCATATTCACCTCATTTCACTTTGTTTTCAAAAGTTGGATTACATTGTAAGATGCTTCATCAACTTGATATGTGAAATTATCGACTTTATTAACGAAGAAGTTATAAGCTACAATACCCAGAATAGCTACAAAAAGTCCGCCGGCAGTATTTACCAATGCTTCGGAAATACCAGTTGCAAGTTGAATTGCATCGGGTGCGCCTGCTTGCGCTAAGGCTCTAAAGGCTCTAATCATTCCAAGTACAGTACCAAGCAAACCTACCATTGTAGCTATTGATGCAATTGTAGATAATGCAATTAAATTTTTCTCTAAAAGGGGAGTTTCAAGCATCATTGCTTCTTCAATAGAACGCTGTACTTCAGCAAGCTGTTTATCTGCGTCAACAAGGTTGTGCTCACTAACAAGTTCTTTATACCTCTGAAGAGCGGCGCGTATAACATTTGCTACAGAACCTCTTTGCTCTTCACATAATTGTATCGATTCATCAATTTGTCCACTTCTAATTTTATCTAGAATCGAGGAAAAAAATTTATTTACCGATTTTTTACCAGAAGCTTTTCTTAGAGAAAGAGACCTTTCAATTATTATTGCAAAGTCCATTATAGACAATGCAATAAGCAGTGATACCAGTGGGCCACCAGTATAAACTTGTCCAATTATATTTAATGGCACTGACCGACCTTCGCCATCTTTAAAATTAACTGGATTACCCAAACCGTACTGGTAAATACTTATTGAAATTGCCAAAGCTAAAATGAAAAGAATTACAATAAAAGCAGATTGTTTCATTTCTGATTCTCCTATTAAAAAATGTTCTTTAATTTTAAGCAAGACTAATGCCGGATTATTTGTTTTAGCAAAACTTGTTTTTTACTCAAGAAAATGGCGATTCGTTGATTGGATTATCTTTGAAAGTATTTAAGGAAGGTGAATCCTACTTCTTTCGGATTTCAATTTGAAAATGTTTTTTTACAACTTGTTATTATTCAACAACTTAATCAAATTTCAAAATGAAATAATAATTAGATATTATATTCATTCCGTTTGCGCCACAGTGTTGTTTCTGAGATACCTAATATTTTAGCGGCTTCTTTAGAGTTCGAGGCAATTTTTATTACTTCCATTATATGTTTTTTTTCAAGTTCTTTTAGTGAAGGGATGACACTTAAAAATTGTTTTTGCTGTTGATTAAAAATTTCCTCAGGTAAAGATGACGGCTTAATTATTTTATCTTTCGAAAGCGCTACAGCTCTTTTAACAACGTTTTCAAATTCTCTAATATTTCCAGGCCAATTATAATCGGTAAGAATTTTTAAGGTCTCTGGTAAAACATAAAATTTAGTTTCTGGAGCAATTTTATCAAGAAAATGTTCAAGCAGAAGAGGAATATCGTCTTTTCTCTTTCTAAGAGGTGGAATTGAAAGTTTAAAGCCACTTATTCTATAGTAAAAATCATCTCTTATGTTACCGCTGTTCAAATCAAGCTTTACGTCTTTATTAGTAGCACTAATAATTCTCACATTTATTTTTCTTGTAATTCCTTCTCCCACCCTTTCAAATTCCATATTTTGTAGAAACCTCAACAACTTTACCTGCATTGGTTTTGGGATTTCAGTTACTTCGTCAAGAAATAATGTTCCACTGTTAGCAAGTTCTACTCTGCCAATTTTGTCTTTGAATGCACCTGTAAAAGCTCCTTTTACATGCCCAAATAATTCGCTTTCAAAAAGATTTTCGGGAACGGCTGCGCAATTTATTGGAATAAAAGGTCTATCGCTTCGGAGACTATTTTGGTGAATAAATCTTGCAAGTAGTTCTTTACCAGTTCCGCTTTCCCCTTCAATTAAAATAGATATTTCACTATTTGAAATATCTTTGGAAATTCTTAACAGTTCTAACATTTCGGCGTTTCTTGTAACAATATTTCCTGTATTAATTAGGTCTTCTATTTGTGTTTTTAGCCCAAGAACTTCTTTTGTTAACTTATGATATTCGTAGACACGTTCAGCAATAAGTATAAACTCTTTATGAGTAAACGGTTTTGTAATATAGTCATACGCACCTTTTTTAATTGCCTCTACTGCAGTATCAATTGATCCATAAGCAGTCATTATAATTGCTGTAGTATCGGGAGAACTTTTTTTTAATTTTTCAAGAAATTGAAGACCGTTTAATGGATGCATTTTGAGGTCGATAAATGCCAAGTCAAAATAAACTTCTCTAATTCGTTTTAGAGCTTCTTCAGCGTTTTGATAAACTTCAACCTCAAAATTTTGTGAGGTAAGTGAAAGTTCTATAGTTTTTAAGATGTTTACCTCATCGTCAACTACTATTACTTTGCACTTATTCATGTTTATGCTATAGGCAATTTAATTTGAAAAGTACTCCCACTCTTTGGTTCACTCCAGGCTTTTACAGTTCCTTTGTGTATTTCGACAATCTCTTTAACAATTGATAAACCAATTCCAATGCTGCCTGGAACGTTGCTATCTACTTGGTAAAATTTATCGAATATTTTTCCAATCTGGTCTTCTTCAATTCCAATTCCATTGTCTTGCACTTCGAAAAAGGCAAATCCTTCTTTACTGTAAAGCGAGACATTAATTGTACCACTATTGCCTGTAAACTTATATGAATTCGATATTAGGTTTTCAAATGCGCTTATTAAGTAATCTGAATTGCCATTAACAAACAGTGATTTTTCAGATACAAAAAAATTAAGTGCTATGTTTGTAGTCTTATCATATTGTCTTCTGAATTTCTGTATCAAATCATCAGTCAATTTTATTAAATCAATTTTATTGAATTCAATTTTTATGCTGCCCGACTGAAGTTTAGTTAACTGAAGTATTTCGTATACAAGTTTATTTAATCTATTATAATCCTGTTTCATTGAATTGTATAAATCCTTTTGTTTTTCGTTAATATTGCCTACTATTCCTTCGCCTAAAATTTCAAGAGCCATACCTAAAGAAGTCAATGGCGTTTTAAGTTCGTGTGATACCTTTCCAATAAATTCTGATTTCATCCTATCCAACTCTTGAAATTTTGTTACATCGTTAAATACAATTACTGTTCCAGTCATTTCACTGGCAAAACGTTCAAGCTTAGAGCGGTTTATCTTAAAGTACTTTAGATTTCCATTTTTATCTTTAACGGTAAGAAACTTTTCTTTTCCCGATTTTTCTTCTGAATTTATATCGTCGAGATACTCTTTCAGATCTATTAATTTTTCTATTTGTAAACTTTTTTCTTCTTTAATGTCAAATAATTCTTTAAATGAATTATTGGCAAGCAGAATTTTGTTAGAATTATCAATCATTGCAACAGGTTCGTACATACTTTCAATAATCAACTCAGATTTTTTCTTCTCGTACAAAAGCTTATCAACATTTAACTTTTCATATCTTCTAAGTTGCTCACTCATTTTATTGAATTCGACAGCCAAATTATTAATTTCGTCATTATTTTCGCTTACATCAATTTTCTCGTCAAAATTTCCATTTGCAATATGTTGTACAGATTGTGTTAAATTTAGAAGGGGACGAACAACATAATTTGAGAATTTCATAACAAAAAGGTAACTGATTATAATTCCCCCCACCAGGATAATTGCAATTAAAATTGCAGCCGATCTTGTAATATCATTAACTTGCTCTAACGTATTATTCATTAACTTATGATTAATCTCATATATGCTATTACATTTAAGTTTTATGTTACGAATTAACTCTACTGCTTTATTGAACATATTATTTTCCAAATCAATTTTATGAGATTGTATACCGTTCCAATTAATATTAGAATATGTTTCTTTTAAGAATTGTCCATAAAGCAGATTCATATCATCTAAGATATTTTGTTCCATCTTAGTAAAGGCGCTCTGACGTGCTTTTGTGTACCAGAAATAAAAATCCTCTTTAGAGCTTTCGAATAATTTTTTACCTTGAGCTGAATTGCCCGTAAAAACTAACAAAATAGAATGGAATTGGTCATCAAGAGCACGAACCATATTCTCGGCGGCTATTATACTAGAATAATTTTGGTTTAGAGTGGTTTTTATCGACTCATTCAATCTATAAAAATTGTAAACGCTCCAAAACGTAACAAATAACATTATAAAAATTACGATAGAATAGCCCGCAAGAATTTTACTTCTTAAGCTGGCATTAAATATTTTGAGTATTTTCATTTAAGTAAAAATAAAGATATAAACTTACTTTCTTTACTTTAAATTAAGCGAACAACAATCCATAAACAATATATCCCACAAAAGCCAAGACACTTACAACTATTAAAATCATCAAAAAGTAAAATGAGTAGTTCAATGATTTATCATTTTTTTCATTACTCATGATAATCTCCCGTTGAATTTTTTTGTAAATAATAACTTGATAAATTCAATGGGTTTTTATGTATCTGTTGAGTGTTGTATTGTTAATAAAGACTGGATTGAAATAATTATGAAGTACGGTTTAACTATTTGATGGGTTGAATATTTAGTAATGATTGCACAAGAGAAATTTGTAGAGTATAGATTTTTTAGAAAGTCGGATTTAACCTTTGTCTCTATTCTTCTATTATCTTCAGGTAGATTAATCTGTGAAGTAACTTGATTTATAATTTGTGTGGGGTAATCCCCTGAAGTTAATTTGTTAGTTAAAACAAACTCATTAATCTGAGTAAAAAACAAATTTAGAATTATTAGTAGATTCAAAAGCTTTTTAAAATGCATCATTAGTTTCTCTTTCTCACAAAAAAATCTTAGCAAAGTTAACATTATTATAAATATTTAAGAGCCTGGAAATACTATCTCCTGCGTCCTAAAATTTCTTGGAAATTGGCTTTTAAGTCCTTCTTTTGTCGCTACTGCTGTGCCAATTATTTCATCATTATACATAACTAGTTTTTGACCTAATTCACTAAAACTTTTTTTTATAAGTCCACCTTTCAAGTAAATTTTAAGATCTTCCAGACTTTCTAATTTTACTATATTTTTTTTGATATGCTTACCAAGCACTTGAGCAGCTAAAGAATACAGTTGTAATTTATTATCTTTATCAATTAAACCAAGTCGAGCGCCAATCCTAACAAAATCTATGTGATATTTAGTATGCCAGTCTTTATTTACAAAAAATATCTCATTTCGTTTTAATAAATAATTATAATTCTCAAAAACAGTATCATCAATACAAAAGCTGCTTTTAACGTTATTCAAATAATTTTTTACAGATGGGTCGTTTAAATTTCTTAGGGATAGTTTATTTAAAACTAAGTTGTCATTTACTTCAGAATATATCTCTCCAATCTTTCTAAGTTTAGCAATAAAAAATCCCTCTGAATTTACTTCCCACGGCAAAATTCTTCTCGCATTAGCCAAGGAAGGATTTAACTTTTCATTACCATATATTGTGAATGCCTGATGGGATGGTAAAGGCAAATTAATTTCTTCAACTTCTAATGGATAATTGTTAATAAGTTTATTAACAACTAATTCATTCTCTTCAAGACTAAGTGTGCATGTGGAATAAACAATTTCACCGCCAACTTTACACATTTTTGCTGCACTGAGCAAAAGTCGATATTGAAGATTAGAAAATTGAGGGATTTTATTTTCATTCCACCAATTATTTACTTCACCTTTTTTTTGAAGGATTCCTAATGCACTGCATGGCGCATCAACCAAAATTTTATCGAAATAATTATCAAAGATTTTACTTAATGCTTCTCCTTTTTCATTAATTACACCAACATTTAATAGATTCAATTTCTCGATATTAAAGACCAGACTTTTTATTCTATCTATTGAAATTTCATTAGCAATTAAAGTGCCTTCGTTATGCATAATTTCAGCTAACTGGGTAGTTTTTGAACCGGGTGCCGCACATAAGTCTAATACTATATCATTTTTTGAAGGATTTAATACTAATGGTGGAATCATTGATGACAAACTTTGAATGTAATATTTGCCTAATATAAAGTGAAAGGTTTTACCAATAATTTCATTTCCTTTAATAATTTGGTATGCATTAGCAATGTTGTTAACGGGTAGTAGTTGAATGCCATAGTTATTTAGTTGTTCTATTATCTCGTTTTTCTTTTCATTTGAATTGAACAATCTAATGTAATAGTTAGGCGTGGAATAAAAAAAATCTCTGTAATTTTTGAGGTAATTTTCTCCGAAGAATTTTTTTATATACTCAGCAATTTTTTCGCTTAGCTCTATCAATTTAGTAGCGGGAAATATTCAATGAATTAAATATTAAAGCAGATATTCTCTTGAAGCCTTTGGAATTAGGAAAATTCGTTTTGAATTCAATTTCAATTTCCTTTAAGATGTTATCCAAATACTTCTCATAATCTCTAACAATTTGGTAAACGCGTAAATCGGATTTAGGCATAAGCAACTTAGTCGGTCTCGTTCTATTGGCATAAATAACGTATTTAGCTTTATATTGATTATCCGTTGAATAAATAGTTTCACCTGTCTCATCAATAATTTGGTATTTATCAAAAAGCGGCGGTGGAAAAAATAATAATTTACTGGGCAATGATAATTCTTCACACTCATCATTGCCTAGAAAGTCATCCGGAAATTTTTTCAGGTCATTCTTAATCTTTTCTATGTAACTTGCCGCAAAATCCTTTTCGGTCATCTATTATCTATCACTCCATGTTAATTTGCGAGCACAAAAAACAATTTTAAACCAGGGTAAAATGCTAAATATACAAAACAAGAAGAGAAGCGAATTATTAATCTTATTTTCAATTACCAAATGTTATCACAAGATACAGAGCAAATAAACAGAAATTTTAACGAACAGATTTAAAATTCATATCGACCTTTTGTGGTTCTTCAATCCAATCCGCGATAAAAACATTAGTTTCGTGGGAAAATTTTCTATCAGCTCTTCTGTTTGAGCAAAATATTAAGTGTTTCCCGTCGTAAGAAAACATTGGGAAAGCATCAAAAGTTTCAGAATGCGTAATTTGTTCCAATCCTGTTCCATCAACGTTTATCATAAAAATATCAAATATTCTTCCGCCTTTATGCAAGGTATGATGATTTGAACTAAACAAAATTTTTTTACCGTCGGGATGAAAAAAGGGAGCCCAGTTTGCACCCGGAAGATGAGTAACTTGTCTGGCATTTTTACCATCAGCATCTGCCACAAAAATGTTTAATTCTTTGGGTTCAACATAACCCTGTGAAAGGAGTTTTTTATAATTTTCAGCATCTTTTCCTACTGGTCTACTTGCGCGCCAAACAATTTTTTTAGAATCTCTTGAGAAAAAAGCGCCTCCATCATAACCCAAAGTATTAGTTAATCGAAGATATTCTTTAGATTGCAAATCGTAACGCCACAATTCTAAATCGCCTGAACGAGTTGATGTAAAAACAATATACTTTCCATCTGGCGATACTGTAGCTTCCGCATCGTAACCTTTACCGCCAATTAACAAACTCAAATTAGAACCATCTTCGTTAGCAATATAAATATCATAGGAATCCAAGATTGGCCAAACATATCTGCCTTCAGCAAACATTTTTGTTTCGGGGCAATTTTCATTACTTGCATGTGTAGATGAATAAATAATTTTACCATCTTTCAAAAAATAACCGCATGTAGTTCTGCCCTTGCCAGTAGAAACCAGCATATATTTCATCCCATTTTTATATGGGGAACCATCGGCATTCATTTTAAAAATCTGATCACAAGGCTGTGAGTTTATTTGTGACCAATCACTTTGGAAAATTATCTGCTTATCATCAAAACTCCAATAAGCCTCAGCATTGTTTCCACCAAAAGTAAGCTGTCTTATATTTCTTAGATGATACTCACCTGTGTAGCGCAATGAATCCTTTAAAGGTTTGTAGGAATCTTGCTGAGCAAAATTAATTGTCACAAAAACAAATTCTGCCAACAGATAAATTAACGCACTTCTAACCACATTCATTTTTAGATTATTTATGTAAATCAATTTTAAGTTTTTTTGTTTCTTTCCTTAGGACAAAATAAATTCCAGCTGCAATAAAAGGTATGCTAAGCAGTTGACCCATGTTCAACGGTAAATACTGTTCAAATTGAGATTGATTTTCTTTCAAAAATTCAACACAAAATCTGAAACCGAAAACAGTTATTAAAAATAGTCCAAATATTAGTCCTTCTTTTAATTGTCCAAATTTCTTTTTGTAAAAAGAAAACAAAAAAATAAAAATAGATAAGTAAGCCAATGCCTCATAGATTTGTGTTGGATGGCGCGGTATGTCATCAACCGAGGCAAATATAAACGCCCATGGTAAATCGCTGGGTTTTCCGATTATTTCAGAGTTGAAGAGGTTACCAGTGCGAATAAAAAAACCTGCTAATGCAACTGTAATTACAATACGATCAATTGTCCATAAAAACGATTGTGCAGACTTTTTTCTTGAGTATAAATAAATTGCAATTAAAATTCCGATGCCAGCGCCATGACTTGCCAATCCACCTTTCCAAATTTCCAATATTTCTATAGGATTACTTAAATAATAACTTGGGTTGTAAAATAAAACATGACCTAACCTGGCACCTATGACTGTACCAAGTATCATATACCAAATTAGATCATTTAAATCATTTTCATCTTTTCCTTCCTTTTTAAAAATGTAGGCCATTATATAATATCCTACCAAAAAAGAAGTGGCAAACAACAAACCATACCATCTGACTGTAATTGGTCCCCAAGAAAAAATAATTGGACTTACATCCCAATAAATAAAATTAAGCATCATAAAAACTATTCTTAGTTTAAAGTTAATATAGGTTACAAGAAAAAAACGCCCTTTTGTAATTTACTCAATAAGCCGATAACAAATCAAAGATTAATTTCAAAAAATTTATTCTGACAAATACCCTTAAAAAACGGCTGATAGAAGCAAAATGCATTTTTTAGATTTAACCTAATTAAAAATTTATCAGCTGCATTTTTACTAATTTCATAAATTCATTAGAACTGATTAAATATTACCATATTTCTTAGATAAAATTTGTCTATAAGCTCTATTTGTGCACTTTTACGCAATTTGCTGTTCCATTCAAAGATGTTTGACAAACAAATATTCGTATTCACTTTATTTAAATAAAAAAATTATATTTAAATACTAACCATTATGCACATATTCAGCTTTGCAGCAAGAAATTACGTCTGCAAGCAAACTTTAAAAGAAATGATAATTCAATATGTAAGTAAAAGCAGTTTTTTATTAACTTTATAATTGAAACTCAATTATAGTTTAAGTTTGGTATGGAAGACATCCTAAAAGTAATTTATAATTTTAGCAGTCCTGTTGTTTATTCTTTCCTTATTATTGCTACTATATTCTTATTGATATACTACTTCTATAAGTACTTATTAATACCTACCGTTATAAAAGTAAATAAGGAAAAGGAAACACTTGAACTTCAGCATGCCCGCATGATGGCATTATTTGCTGAATTAGATCCCGACCCCTTAATTAGAATAGACAGTAATGGAAAGATTATCCAAACAAATGAAGCTGCAAAAAAAGTATTTGGGGATCTACTCCTTAATGAAAAAAATATTGCTGAGGTTTTACCAATTAATGAAAATCAAATAAAAGAAAGCATAACAAAAAACACCTCAATTATATTAACAGAAAAAATAGCAAATAAACATTACACGGTTTTACTACGTGGTGAACCCAACTTTAACATTGCACAGGTATATTTTAGAGATATTACTGACAGAAAAAAATATGAAGAAATGTTAATTAAAAGTGAAAAAAGATTACGCCAGCTTTCCGAGCGTACAAGTGAACTGATTGAAGAAGAACGGCAAAGAATTGCAAGAGAATTACACGATGGAATTGGGCAAAATTTATCTTTTCTTAGACTAAAAATGCTCAGTCTTGTAGAATCGAAAAATAATCTCAACAATGTAAAATATGTAAATCAACTGATAGAATTACTTGAAAACTCAATCGCAGAACTAAAAGAAATCTCATACAAATTAAAACCAAGAATTATTGAAGAAATGGGCTTAAATCTCGCTATCGAGCACTTGGTAGAAAAAATTACTCGTGAAAGCAATATTAAAGGAAGTTTCAACGTTAGCGGTCTAACTAAAAGACTAGACTATAACTTAGAAATATACATATACAGAATAATTCAAGAAGCGCTGAATAACATAATTAAACATTCTCAGGCAACTGAATTTAACATACAAATTACATTTGAAAAAGGTTTAATAAGAATAATGACCTCAGACAATGGAAAAGGTTTTGACGTTGATAAGGCATTAAACAACAACGGTAAATTAAATGGAATGGGTTTAATTAACATTCAAGAACGAATAAAAAACTACGGTGGTAAATTTAAAATAGATTCCCAATTAGAAAAAGGTACCGTGTTAATAATTGAAATACCATTTAAACAAACTAAAAGATGGAAAACAAAAGTAAAATAGAAATATTAATAGCTGATGATCATAGTTTGTTTAGAAGTGGAATAATTTCTTTGTTAAATGAAGTGAAAGATATACAAGTAATAGGAGAAGCATCTAACGGTAAAGAATTAATTCAAAAATATTTTCTTTTAAGGCCCGACGTAATACTTATTGACATCTCAATGCCAGAAATTTCTGGAATTGACGCTTTTAAACAAATTAAAAAAAGAGATAAGAACGTTAAAGCGTTATTTCTAACCATGTACGACGGAGAAGAGTATATATATTACACAATGAAAATTGGTGCAATGGGACTTTTAAACAAAAACATAGTGAAGGAAGAACTCTGCGATTCAATTAGAATGGTTGCGAACAAAATAAAATACTTTGGCAGAAAGTATACAAACGAAATGCTTGAAGAAATGGAGGCTAAATTTAAATCAAAAAAACAAAAGGAGCGTGTAGATATTTTAAGATTATCACCCAAAGAAAAACAAATACTTTATTATGTTAGTCAAGGTCTTACAAGCTTAGAAATATCCGATAAATTAAAAATTGGAAAAAGAACTATAGACACACACCGAGCAAGAATAATGCATAAAATGAAAATTAAAAGTTTACCCGAGTTTATCTCTTTTGCAATAAAAGTTTCCAACTTACAGCAAATTGAAAAAAAACAATGATATGTTATGCCGCCTGTATACTTCACATTGTACTATAATATAATTGTTGTTTCTGTTATTTTATGGCTTTTACCGCCAATAAGGAACTATAAGACTAACTTCTTTATTTACTTTTTGGTATATGCAATTTCTGATCCAATTGCAATAATTCTATCAAAGTTTCACTTATGGGGCTCAATTACAACATTTAGTATTCTTTCTTACTTCATTTTATTGTCACTAAAAAAATTTACAAGCAATTCCAAACTATATGATGTAATACTGGTTTTTACATTCTGTCTTACACTGTTTATTGTCTTTTTTGAAAAGGGATACAGTTATGCTGTCTTTATATTAATGCACTTCTTTATTTTTTTTACTATTCTAAGAAAAACTATTCTAAACATAGCACAAACATTTACTATAAACATATTTTACTTTGTAATACTTTTTTATGAAGCAACAACAATTATAAAATTCCTTATATCATTACTTGACACCCAGCATGGTAAAATTCAATTGTTAGTTGTGGGTACATTTCAAATTTTGTTTGCTGTTTTTTTTACAATATTTAACGAAAACAGCCGTAAGATGAAAGTTAAGTTAAAAGTAGAAGCCAAATCCTAAAAGTTATTCTTTCCAAATAAAATCAAACAAAAGATAAGAAGCTGTTAGCATAATTACATCGTAACAAATTAAAACTGCAATTTCAACAAGGGATGAAGGGATAGAATTGCCATCCATAGAAAATTTAGTTAATTCCAATAAAGTAAGTATCAGAGGAAGTAATATGGGGAAGGAAAGAACCGGATAAAGTGTTCCTTTAGAACTTGCTTTTGATATTATTGCTGCAATAATTGTCGATGAAACAGCAATGCCTATATTACCCAAAAAAAATGCAATCAAAAAAAGAAGAAAGTTCTTTATTGCAAATGAAGGAAAAAATAAAAAAAACAAAATTGTTATAACAACATTCATAAGAAAGACAAGTATTAAATTAAATATTAACTTGCCCGAGAAGATGGTTGATGGAGCTGCTATTAATTGCAATGTCATTGTTGTACCGCGTTCTTCTTCGGAAACAAATGCTCTTGCCAAGCCAGACATAGCAGAGAAAAAAATTACCACCCATAATAATCCTCCAGTAAGGTATTCAGAAATTTTTTCACTTCCAATTGAAAACAAAATTACACTTATCGTCACAAGTATAAACATAGCAAGTGCATTAATTGCATATCTTGTTCTCAGTTCCGACTGCCAATCTTTTTTAAAGATTGAATAAGCTTTCATAAATCTTTTCTATATTTTCTTAAATCAATTATTTCGCTGCAAAGCGCAAGGTCATTGTCATCGTTGCTTGCAATAATTATAAGCTTTTCGTTAGCCTGTTCGTTTAACAATTCGTATACTTTTTCTTTACCCTCATTATCTAAATTAGAAGTAGGCTCGTCTAACAAAATAAGTTCGGGCGAGTGAATGATTGCAAAAATAAATTTCAGCCTTTGTTTCATCCCTGAAGAATAGCTTTTTACAAAATCATCTTTGCGGTCGTACAAACCAAGTTTATTAAACAAATAATTTTTCTTTTCGTTGTCATATCTTACGCCGCGAATGCGGGAAAAGAAATTGAGATTTTCTTCTGCAGTAAATTCATCATAAAGAAAAAGGTATGGTGCTGTAAAACCTATATGGTTATGAAGTTTTTCCGGCTCTATGGTATGAGAGTTGAAATAATGAAAAACTTTACCTTTAGTGGGTGATAATAATCCCAAAATAATTTTTGATAAAGTAGACTTTCCCGCGCCATTAGGACCAGCTATTCCATATATTTTAGCCGGATAAAATTTGTAATCAAGTTCATCAAAAATTAATCTTCTTCCGTAAATCTTTGTTACTTTCTGTAATTCTAAGTTGTACTCAATCATTATAAATTACAAATTTTCCTTTTTTTGTATTCTCGCCAGACTTTGTTACATAAAAATAAACACCTGTCGGAAGCCTGTTACCATTATTATCCAGCCCATTCCAGCTTACAACAAATTTGTCAAAAGCTTGTATTTTCTTTTGCGATGAATATACTAACTTCATACTTATCGAATAAATATACAGGTCAGCATAACCATTGTTATCCTTGCTAACAGGAATATAAAGACTGCTGTTAGCGGAATATTTAAACGGCTGCGGGTAGCAGAAATCAATTTCACTTCTTTTTATAATTCCATCATTAACAGGCACATAGTTAAAAATATTTGACTCTGATAGATAGTCGGGCTTGCTTGTTTCTAAAAGTGAATAAAAACCATCGATAACTGTTTTACTTCCAGAAAAAGGAACAGAAGAATAATAGTAAGTGAGACTTAGCAAATTTGAGTTAGAATTAATGCCGCTGTAGACATCAGAATTGGATATCACTGCAACCATTGTATCGTTGAAGTTATTGAAATAAACAAAGTTAAGAGAGACAGGCGAAGTATTAAGCATTAATGAGTTTTTGTTTTTATCATACGCTAAGTTCATAATTGGCTTTACAAGAGGGTAATTAGCAGCTTCTTTAAAATATTTCCCTGGTACACTCCTAAAATTTGTGAAATAAATCCACTGTCCAAATAAATTAAATTCAATTTTAAAGTTAGAATTGTTCTCTTGAATTGCTGCGCTAATTGAGATTAAAGCGCGGTTGTGAGCTTTCATTAATTCCCAAGTTCTTTTTATAATATTCACACCAAAACGGTCAGCTAAAAAGATATTCCAAATAGCTAAATTATATCCGCTGTTAGCTGAAAAACTTCTTCCTGGATTTGAAAAATATGAAGACATATAAAAATAATAGTCGTTAACATCGTTGAACACAAACTCTTCCATTGATGAAGATGTAATTTCATAATAATACTGGTCAGAAGAACGGTAGATGTAATTGCCCATTTGAATTGCATGATGCATTTCATGGGCAACTGTTACGCGTGCAGCATTGATTCTTTTTGTATTATAGTTAGAATAATCATTATCAATTACAATAAAACTTGTATAAGTGCTGTCGCCTATAAGCTGGTCGATTTCTGTATAACCATAAAATCCGTTTGAAAGATTTTGAATATAAATATCGTAAAGATTGTCACCTCCTGCACCATTATCAGGGGGTGGCGCTGGATAGCCTAGTATATTTACTTCGTAATTATATGCTGAGTCTACAGCTATAGCCAAAGAATCCAAGTAAATTTTCTTATAAAAAATTATTTGCTCTGGTGTTATGTTCTTGCGTACCTCATCAGGTATATAATCAGGGTAATCAGATTTATTAAAATGAATTCTAAACTTTCCATTTGGAGTAACAAAGCTTGTATCTGTTGCCGGTCTTTGTAAAAGTGAGGTTATTTCTTTTCGTCTTTTTAAATCATAGTTCTGTAAATTTTGTATAACTTGGTTTATTATTCCCGTTGCACATTTCTCTGTATCTAACGTAATATTTGTTTGTGACTGTATTGAAAAAACGTGAACACCTTTAACAGACAATAATCTTAGATAAAGGCTATCTAAATTTTGCGAGTAAAGATGTGCTAAAGGGAAAAAGATTATTATAAGTTTTAGTAGTGATTTCATTATTCAAGATTCTTAAATTCAACAGCATTTGATTTAGTAGTAGAAATAATTAAATAACTATCTCTTTTTATTGAGGTAGCAAAATAATTACTTATATCTTGCAATTCAATTAATTTGCCTCGTTTAGCTGTTTTATCTCCTTTTGCAAATTCGTACTTAATTAGCTTTGATTCATCTTTATCGTAATAAAACAAAGTGTAAGTTTTACTTCGTGCATCATAAAGAACATTAAAAAAGTTTTTGGGGCAGGCAATTTTAGAGTTGTCAATTTTAACGGGCTGAGTTTTAATTTGATAAAAGGCAAATAATTTTTCGTTTAACCAATAGAGTAATATAGGTATGGAATTCTTTACCCTATTTTCTAAGGTAATTAGAATTGTATGCGTTACATCCTTATAAGGCACATGGTAAAGTTCTTCTTCCTTATAATTCTTCAATTGATTTGTAGTTCGGTAAAAATGAATTTCATTATTAATTTTTGCTATCCAATAAATTTCCACAGAACTGTTAATATCAATAAGAGCATCTTCTGAATAACTGCCAATAGTTATAATTCCTTCGCTTACGAAACGAAAGTCCTTGTAAACAAACTTTTGTAAAAGCAATTTAGAACCACTATTAAGCAGCGCATAAATCGTTTGATTTTCGTATTCATTGCTCGTATGAAATTTAGCATCGTAAATGGGATAAGGTGTATAAAAGACTTTCCTAGAAAACTTATGGTCTTCAGAGTCAATAGAGAGCAGTTCAATTTTTCTTTCTCCTGTTTTAAAAAGGAGCAAATCTTTTTTACCGCCTTCAAGATAACTTACATCAATGTTAGTGTAATCGTCAGAAATAGGATATTCATTGTAAGTAGCTACAATTCCATTTTTTTGCACCGAAAGTACAATCATCTTAAGTCTTACAGTATCAACAATAAAGTAATTTCTTTCATTTTGCTTATTGTTAGTGGTAATACGCAGTAATCTTGGATAAGGTGTAAAAGACAAGCTAAAGCTATCTTTAACAAATCTTAAACTTGTTATCTCAAAAATATTGCCGGTTGAACTAAGCGCTATGAGATGCTTTCCTCTTCTATCAACGAAAGATATTATAGTACTTAAGCCAACTCGCTGGAAGTAATTTATTGGCTGGTAAAATTTATTATTATCCTTGTTAAATAACACAAATAAATTACCCGTATCTAAAGAAATAAAAGAAACATCATCTAAACCGTCGTCGTTATAGTCTAACACATTAAACTCGGTAGGCTTATCTTCAGTGTTTATAATTATAGTATTTTGAAAAGAAGAAACAGAATCCCCAATTACATATTCAAAACCATTATCATTTGCAGCTAATATATCACTAAAGCTATCTGAGTTAACATCACAAATTTGAAATTTGTTAGCAACGTACATTAGCTTTATTGAGCGGTATTCTTTAAAGCTGCCCGACTGGTCGTTATAATAAAAATGTATAGTATTATTTATAGCATCTAATGCTGCTATATCAGGATAACCATCATAATCAAGATCGATGAACTTAGCCTCTTTAAACTTTTCTTTCGTTATAATCTTTTGTTCTATTAGTCTGCCATTTTTTTCTTTTAAAATAGACAAACCCACAAAATTAGAGCCGCAGACTAAAATTTCGTTACTACCGGTATGATTTATATCGGCAACATCAAAGGAAGAAGGATATGAATCGAAATGTAATTTTGCTTTTATTAAAGGTAATCCACTGGTAAGAAAAGTTAATATACCAACTGTTCTACTTGCTTTAGAAACAAATACATATTCCTTGTTTTGTTGATTTAGCTTACTTAATAAGCCAATCTTATATATTGGGTAAGGGAAAAATATTACTCTACCTTTTAAATAAAACGATTTAGGGTCAGCTTTATGAATGACTAATTTCCTTTCGACATTAGAGAACAAAATTAAGTCTCGGTAACCGTCGTTATTAAAATCTATTGCTAATAGTCCATTAAAATTTGGGTAAGTAGTTGTTTCGTTCCACTTACAAAATCCGTTTATATTGATTTGGGCGTATAGTTCAATCTCAAAAAGAAAGTAAATCAAGAAAATTTTTTTACAATTTGTGTACAACTCCGACTTAAAAGAGGAACTACTTGCAGTTTTCTTTTTAATTTTTTTAACAGGTTTTAAATGCCTGTTCAATAGCTTTTTAATTGATTTATAAACACGAAACATTTTCAAGAGTTATAGACAGTTTTTGATGAAAAGTAATAAGTCGGTTTAACAGCAAAGAGTTTCTAAGGACTTCTATAAATCAATCTGTTTTTTCTTCGCAGCAATGCTTCCTCGTATCTTCTTTTTTCATCATCAGTCTCAGGTTCTATTTCAAATGTTTCAACAGGTTTGCCATTTTCATCTACACTAACAAAGGTCAAATATGCGGTATTGGTATGCACCACTTTACCATCTTTAAGGGATTCAGCAGTAACTTTTACGCCAACCTCCATAGAAGTTTTAAATGCTCTGTTAACAGATGCTGTTAACGTTACAACGTCGCCTAATTTTATTGGGTGGTGAAAGTCAATTCTATCTACAGAGGCTGTAACACAAACTCGTTGAGAGTGTTTAGAAGATGATAAAGCAGCACAAATATCAATCCAATGCATTAATTGACCGCCAAGCAAATTACCAAGTTGATTAGTGTGGTGGGGCAAAACAAGTTCGGTCATTGTTACTATTGATTCAGAGACTTTTTTTGCTTTTGCCATAAGTAACTTTCTTTACAAAATTGTTATTTACTGCTTATTTGATTTAAAGATGTCTCAAGTTCTTTTAGCTCTTCTACTCTTTCATTATTTGGGTAACGAATTAAAAAAGTGTTAATATCTGCCAACGCTTTGTCTTTCATTTTTCTTTTTACTTCCAGCTGTATTTTACGGTAAAGAGCAAGAGGTCCATACTTTGTATCGTGATAAGTATCGGCTACATTACCATAATAATCCATCGCAGCAATTTGGTATTCCATCTTTTCATAAATTAAAGCACTATTATATTCTTTTTCTGCAAGCTTGTTCGTCAGCTCCTTAATTTTATTTTCAGCTTCTTCCACTTTTGGATTAGTTGGGAAAAAATCGATAAAAGCCTGATACTCATCAATTGCCTTTTTTGTGTAGGTTTGGTCTAACGGAAATGGTGGCGATAATTGATAATAACATTCGGCAAGCATAAATTGAGCTTGTGGAACAAATGGGCTTGCCGGCATATTTCGGACAAGCTTGCTAAACTCATATGCACCAAGTAAATATTGCTTCTTCTTGAAATATGTCATTCCTATATAAAACTGCGCATCATCACTTACCGCGCTGCCCGGAAATTGTAACAGCACAGTCTGAAACTCCTGTAAAGCTAATTCATAATCACCATCATTATACAGCTTCATTGCATATTCAAAGTATTGTTCAGAATTAAATTTGGTTGTATCAACCGAGCTTGAGCAACTTAGAATTACAACTAATAGCAACGCATGTAAGACTGCAAATTTTAATTTCTGCACTTTTCTCTCTTCCAATTAAAAAATTAATACAAAAATAAGTAAAAAGGATAATGCCAAGAAATACAAATTTTAATTTACCTGCTTCTTACTGTAAAGAATAAAATAATAGTTACAATAAGCGCACCTAAAGCAATAGCTGGTTCTACAAGGTTAGAAAAGAGAGGTTCTCCGGGAACTTCCCCTCTTGTAAAAGGAAGTTCAGTATTTTCTATTCGTTGAATCATATCATAATTAACAGTGTCTTTATATGTATTAGTAAATCGATTTGAAACAATAACTTTTCCATTCTCTGTTATAAAATATTCACCTTCTAATTTTACAATCCTATTTACAAAAACATTTCCAAACAATCCTTCTTTTTCTACATTATTATACAATACGGAAATATTTTCAATAGTGTAATTTAAAACATCACTCTCATCTCCAGTAGTTTTTATCTCGAAATCACGTTTAATAAGGCTGTTGATTAAATCACCTTTTAAAATTTGCATTGAAGGAACAGAAAAAAACACAAGCGATATTTTCTTTTCTTTTCCTAAAAAAGAAGAGTCTATCTTTGCCGTTGAGTTCTCAATTAGTTTACTGATAACTGACAAGTTTGTTAAAGGCTGAGCCGGTAATGACAAAGCAAAGAAAAATAACATCAGGGAAAATGTGAGTACTTTTTTCAATATTATAATCTGTATTAATAAAATAACCACAATAAAATTAGGAATTGAATCAGCAAAGTGCAAAAAGACAATACGTGCATTCTAAGAATATTCAGTTAACCCATATTAAACTAATAGTAACTTCTGAAAAAACCCTTTTACCTTTCGTTTGTGAAAAAGAAATTCACTTCCAAATTAGAGAATTCCAACTTACACTCGTTAGATTGATATTTACGAGAATGACATGAAATTTCAAATATTGCCTTTGAGTTTTCTTTGGTTTACAAAAAATAGCTAACCAGCAGATTTATTTATCTGCAAACTTTTTATTTTAGTAATCATGTAAAAAGTTTCTATAGAAATTGGTATTTAATTAATTAAGCGTTGCTCTTTTTACTATTGCAATCATTTTTAACTTAAAACATATATGAGAAAAATTATGCACAACAAAAATAATATTGGCGATGCGTCAATTGAAGAATTTCAAAAATATGGCCACGAATTAATTGATTGGGTTGCCGGCTATTTAAAAAATATTGAGAATTATCCAGTACTTCCTAACATTAAACCTGGTGATATAAAAAAGAGACTGCCAGAAAATCCACCGGAAAAAGGTGAACCCCTTAGTGAAATCTTAGCCGACATTGATAAAATTGTAATGCCGGGAATGACCCATTGGCAACATCCAAGTTTTATGGCGTATTTTAATTCAACTGCAAGCGGAGCAGGAATATTAGGTGAAATTTTGAGTGCAGCTTTTAACACTAATGGAATGCTATGGAAATCAGCCCCTGCTTCAAATGAAATTGAAGAAGTAACAATTAATTGGTTTCGTCAACTTATTGGATTACCAAATTACTTTTGGGGAATAATTTATGATACTGCTTCAGTGAGCTCTATGCATGCTATTGCTGCAGCCAGAGAGTACAACCAAAATTTGCAGATACGTCAAAAAGGAATGATTAACAAAGAACTCCCAAAACTAAGATTATATGCTTCTGAACAGGCTCATTCATCAATTGATAAAGCAGCATTAACACTTGGGATTGGTTTAGAGGGAATAAGAAAAATACCTGTAGATAATGAATTTAAAATGATTCCTGAAGAACTAGAGAAAGCAATTAGAGAAGATAAACAAAATGGATGGCTACCTTTTTGTGTGACAGCTACAATTGGAACAACTTCTACCACTAGTATTGACCCAGTCGAACTGATAGCTCCAATCTGCAGAAAAGAAAATATTTGGCTTCATGTGGATGCTGCTCATGCTGGTGTGATAGCAATGGTGCCTGAAATGAAATTCATCTTAAAAGGTGTTGAACAAGCTGATTCGTTTGTCGTTAACCCCCATAAATGGATGTTCGTACCAATAGATTTAAGTCTGCTCTACACTAAACATCCTAAAATCTTAAAATCAGCTTTTAGTTTAGTACCTGAATACTTAAAAACAGCAGAAGACGATTTAGTCAATAACTATATGGATTATGGTATACAGCTCGGCAGGAGATTTCGTTCACTTAAATTTTGGTTTGTTATGCGTTACTTTGGTAAAGAAGGTCTAATTGCTGTTTACCGTGAGCATTTAAGATTAGGCAAATTATTTGCTTCTTGGATTGATAATGATCCTAACTTTGAAAGATTAGCTCCTGTCCCATTCAGCACGGTATGTTTTAGGGCAGTCCCAACAAAATTAAAAACGGAAGAAGAACTGAACAAATTTAATGAAAGGTTAATAAACGAAATTAATTCAACAGGTAAATTGTTTTTAAGTCACACTAAGTTAAATGGCGTATTCACAATTAGACTTGTAGTTTCCGGTTTGCGCACTACTGAAAAACATGTTTATGCAGCTTGGGATGTTATAAGAAAAACTTTTGATTCTTTGTTGAAGAGTTATAGGAATTAATTACTTTGAAAATCACTATTCTCAATGGCTTTTTTTATGCTTTGAATTGCATGCTGAATTAACTTTTTCGTCCGTTTGTGAGAATACAAGTTCAGTTCTTCTCTGCCAAGTATCTTAGAAAGTGCGTGAATTGTTTTAGTAATTATAGTTTCCAGATTTGTATCTGTTAATAAAAGTTCTACTGGCAGCAAAATTATCGTATCAAAAACTGCTGCCTCTATAACAGCAATAAGTTCTTGATAAGTTAATTGTTCTAAGCGGACACCTTTTAAAATTATGCCCGCCTTTTGCCTGTTAGCCAATTCTAAGCTCATTCTTTCAAGAAGAAGCTTAACAGCATCATCAATTGTTATTTTAATTTCAATCATAGCTAAAAAATAATTATTAAGACTGCACTAATGAATCAGCAGAAAGCACAGAAGTAACTTTTTCTGCGGCTTCTTTTAGACTAAGTGCAACCTCAAAGTTAAGGCCTGAATTTTCAAGCAATTCTTTAGCCTCGGCAGCATTAGTTCCCTCTAGTCTAATAACAACAGGCACATTTACACCAATTTCGTTAACTGCGTCAATCACACCGTTTGCTACGCGGTCACACCTTACAATGCCGCCAAAAATATTAATTAAAATTGCTTTCACGTTAGGATCAGATAAAATTATTTTGAATCCATTTGCAACGGTTTCTTTATTTGCTGACCCGCCTACATCGAGAAAATTAGCTGGTTGCCCGCCTGCAAGTTTAATAATATCCATTGTAGCCATTGCAAGTCCTGCACCATTAACCATACAGCCGACATTTCCATCAAGCTTTATGTAATTTAAGTTATACTTAGATGCTTCAATTTCAAGCGGGTCCTCTTCATCAAAATCTCTGTATGCAACTATATCGGGGTGGCGGTAAAGGGCATTATCATCGAAATTCATTTTGGCATCAAGAGCAATAATTTGATCATCATTTGTAATTACTAATGGATTTATTTCAAGCAGAGAGGCATCTGTTTCTTCATATGCTTTGTACAGCTTGGGCACAAATGAAACGAAATTCTTAAATGCAGTACCGTTCAGGCCCAAGCCAAATGCTAAGCTGCGAGCTTGATAAGGCTGAAGTCCAACAGCAGGGTCTACCCACTCCTTTAATATTTTTTCGGGCGTTTCTTCAGCTACTTTTTCAATTTCAACACCGCCTTCTGTTGAAACCATAATCACATTTTTTGATACTGCTCTGTCTAAAAGAATTCCCAAATAAAGTTCCTTTTTATAATCCAGCCCTTCAGCTAAAAAAATTGTTTTTACTATTTTCCCTTCTTTCCCAGTTTGATGGGTAACTAATAAATTTCCAAGTATTTTTTGAGCATATTCTTTTGCTTTTTCAACTGAAGTTGTAAACTTAACTCCGCCTTCAAGTATTAGTTCATCTTTATTATTAGCGTTGTAAATTTTTCCTTTTCCCCTGCCGCCAGCATGAATTTGCGATTTTACTACAAATTGATTTATACCCCGTGATTGTAACTGTGATATGGCACCATCAAATTCTGCCATGCTTTTTATAGCAATACCATCTTGTACAGGCACACTAAACTTTTTTAATATTTCTTTTGCCTGATATTCATGTACTTTCATTAATTGTTCCTTTTGTTTATCAAGATTCTTTGTGAATTATCTTATTAAAATTTACCCGACACAAATTAATATCATTTTGTTAAAAGAATCAATTCAAACTTTCTTACTTAATTTTAACATTGTGTCCTATTTTTCCTATAATTAAGTTTCAAGTAAAATAAGTAACTCTTAAGAGGACATAATGAACAAAAAACAAAAAATAATTGTCTATATTGCAATAATTATTATTATCGCCTCATTAGCAATTTGGCTTGCAAGCGGAGGCGAGGTTTTTACGAAAAATCAAGTCCTTGTAGAGAAAAAAGATGAGCTTTTCGGCACCACCTATAAAGTGTGGGAAAATAAATTCATTTGGGGACTGGACTTAAGTCTTTTAATAAGCGGGGTTACAGTAATTACTGCAGCAATTTTATATTTCGTTCTAAGAAATAAATCAAAAGAATAAACAAAAAAATCGAGGTATTAATGAATAAATTAATGAACTCATTTATCGCTTTAATAGTTTTAACATCTTTTACCTTTTCACAAAATTTTAAGGTGAATGTTAAAGGCATTCAAACTTTCAACTTTGCAGATGATAAAGGAAGAAATCAAACAACATTTTACAGTGCAACTCCTCTCGAAGATATAAATGGAACAGCAAACGGAATTTCCGGCACTGTTTCTTTTGATCCTTCTAATTTTGCTCAGACAATAAAAGGAAAAATTGTTGTTGCCGTTAATTCATTGAATACAGGCATTAATTTAAGAAACCATCATTTGATGACACCTAATTGGCTTGATGAAAAAAAATATCCTCTAATTACTTTTGAAATAAAAAGTGTCTCTGATATAAAACAACTTGCAGATAACAAATTAGAGTTCAAGGTTACCGGTGCTTTTACACTTCATGGCGTAACGAAAGAAATAACAGCAGATGCTGAGGCAACTTACTTAAACGAAAATGAACAAACTAGAAAAAGAGCACCAGGCGATTTATTAGGAGTAAGAGCCAAGTTTACTATTAAGCTTTCAGATTACGGGGTTAGTAATGAATTAATTGGCAGTAAAGTTGCAGAAAATATTGAAATAGGTGTTAACATTGTTGGTTCTAATAAAATTTAACCCAACTTAGATTTTTCGTTAGAAAGAATTTACTCTTCTGTGTAATCCGTAAGCCCAAAATAAAACACGGGTTATCACAGACAAAAATTATTTGATTTTTTGACTGACGGGAAATGTTGATTAGCACTTAACGCAAACTAATTTTTAATGAATTGAGTCTATTTGTTCTTTTCTATAAAGAAACTGTCTGATAGCCCCTGGTTAATTTTGTAGTTTGAATAATTAATTGTTATATGTCCGCTTAATTTAGGTAAACTACGAATTTGTGGAGAGTTATTTTGTCTTTTCTCAGTTAATGAATCTGAACCGGAATCTTGAAATGCAAATTTTACAGTCGATGGCAAAATCAAATTGTTATCGTAATTTAAATCAATAAAAATCGGTCCTGTTCTTTTTCCAATAGATTCAACCCTTCTTATTATGTGTTTTGTTTTATCAACCCACAATGTTGTAACAACAATATCACTAGAATCATTATTTGGGATTACTTTTATAACATCAACGTTGTAATTGTTTAGCTTTTCCTTCCTTAAATATATCGGTGTAAAGTCACCAGTTAGTAAGTCTAAAGGTGAAAAAATTAAGCTTTGTTTTGGAAGTATTGTAAAACCTTTAGACTCGAATTTAACTTTATTTGGCTGTTTAAAATATATTTTAGCTTTTGTGGTTGGCATTTTAATAAACTCCATATCGACAATAATTTCCATATCGGCTTGGTAGTCTTGAATCTTGTTAAATGTTTTTATTACTTGCTGCAGAACTTTTTTTGCGTAGTTAACTTGAGCTGCTGTAAATCCTGCACATAAAAAAAAGATTAAAAATTTTTTTAGCACTTTTTTCATTTATCTTACTCACGATAAAATATCTTTTTTAAGAAAAATATAAACTGTAAATAAAAATAAAACAATTATGTGGATGATAAGTATAAGTGATGAATTAAAGATACTCTGCCAATCAACAGTATCATTAAAGAAATTCTCCCATACTGTCATATGCGTTGTGAATAAAAATGGTTTTAATGTTTGAAAAAATTCTATTGGAATAGCTGATATAATTAAAAAGATGATAATCACCGCCATAGTAGAAATTATGGGGCCAATTGCATTTTCAACCATTGAAGAAAAGAAAAATGAAAGAGTTAATACAGTAGACATGCTTAAAGCGGCAAACCCATAGGCACAAACAAACCGCCATATCACATCATTTTGTGAAAAGATTATTAGCTTGTTTTTAAAAGTAATTAATTCTCCGCTGCCAAATAAAAATAAGCTTAAAATAAAACTTAAAAGCACCAGCCACAGAATTAAAATAAACGTGTAAATAATCCCAGCAAAAAATTTAGCAACTATAATTTGTAACCTTGATACCGGTCGAATCAACAAAATCCTGTAAGTACCAGCAGTAGCTTCTCCAGCAAGTAAATCACCACCAACCAAAACGATGAGAAAAGGTATGTGTATAACTAAGGAGTGTAAAATTAAATATGCAACAAGATAGCCATTGAACAAATTACCATAAAAAACAAATGCATCTTGCAAACCTCTTAACAAATGGTTAACGTAACGTTGCCCCGTGAAATATAACGCTAATTGAACAGTTGGAGTTAAAATGCCAATTGCAATAAAACCAATGTATGTACGCCACTTCTTAAATATTTTAATAAGTTCTATCGATATTAGAGTTAAGGTCATGAATTACCCGTAGTAATTTTTAAAAAGTAATCTTCTAAGGATCTTATCGGTATTACTGCACTAACATTTATGCCGTTTTCAATAAAGTATTTGTTCAATAAAGCTATGTCATTGCGGTGCATTTCAAATGTCAATTCATTTCTTTCTTTTGATATAAAATTTTGTTTCCACAGTGTGTTGCTTATAAGATTTATTGCTTTCATAAGGTCGTCAACTTCAAAAGTAACTTTAAGAATATCAGAATTAAGCAAGTCTTTAACATTTCCCTCTACTTGAGCTTTTCCTTTGTTGATGATAATCATTCTTGAAGCAATTAGCTCAATTTCTCTAAGAATATGTGAAGAAATAAAGACAGTCTTATTTTTTTCATGACTGAGATAAGTAATTATATCTCGTACTTCTTTCATTCCTTGAGGGTCTAAACCTATTGTGGGTTCATCAAGAATAATTAGTTCGGGGTCGTGTAAAAGTGCTTGGGCAATTCCTAACCTCTGCTTCATCCCATGTGAAAAAGTTTTTACTTTGCTGTTAGACCGTTTAGATAAACCAACAATATCTAATATCTCCATGATTTTTTGGCGGGATATTTTAACGCCTGAAATTTTGCTTAATATCTCTAAATTTCTGTAAGCTGATAAATACAAGTAGAAATCCGGCTTTTCTACAATAGCACCAATTCGTCTAAAAATATTTTTTCTGTTTTGCTTTATTGATTGTCCAAAAATTTTAATTTCACCAGAAGTTGGTTTAATTAACGACAACATCATTCTAATTGTGGTGCTTTTACCTGCACCATTAGGACCAAGGAAACCAAGTACATCGCCTTTATATACACTAAAGTTAAGATTGTCTACAGCAATGACCTTACCAAATTTTTTTGTAAGTCCTGCTACTTCAATTACTTTTTCACTTTCCATAAGTTCATCAAAAGGGATATTTGTCAGTTACAGTTGGAATGTTCATAATAACTCAAAATAAAAAATTTTGCTTTAGAATTTCATAGATTACCTGTGCATTATTAATTGAATCAATTATCATACAGTAATTACTTATTCTAAAGTAGGGAAAATTTTCAATAAAAATTTAGTTTACGATTAACCAAAAACCTTCAGCAAAAAATTCTTTTGAATTATCATGAATTCTTTGGGTTAATATTAAAAAAATTATCAGCAATTCTAATATTTATTAAAAAGTTATAATTGACTTATTAAACTTTCGTTCATAGATTTATATTAGATTTTATAACATCCCTATTATTAAAAATGTCAACTCTAGGAAGAAACAGCATTTCCATTTTATCCCGTATACGTTCAGCTGACAAGCAGGCTATTAAATAGATGTATTATTAAAAAACAAGGAGGTAATATGCCTTCGCAAAAAGTAAAAGAGTTTCTTGACCAGCATAAGATCAAATATGTTACCATTAAACATTCGCTGGCGTTTACAGCACAGGAAATTGCTGCATCAGCGCATATTAAAGGGAAAGAATTAGCAAAGACTGTATTAGTTAAAGTGGATGGTAAAATGATAATGACGGTTTTACCAGCATCTTACAAAATTGATTTTGATCTTCTTAAAAAATACTTGGGATGCAATAATTGCAGATTAGCAAATGAAACAGAGTTTAAAGACAAATTCCCAGATTGCGAAGTTGGGGCAATGCCCCCTTTTGGAAATTTGTTCAACATGGAAGTTGTTGTAGCAGACAGCATAGCCAAAAACGAGTTCATCGCATTCAATGCTTGTTCGCATACTGAATTGATCCAAATGGAATATAAAGATTTTGAAAAATTAGTTAAACCAAGGGTCCTAAGTTTTTCTTATCAATCAAAGTTATAGAGCTAATTTGCATATTAAAATTTTGTGCGGTTAACTCCTATTATATTGCTAAGAATAAAATATTATGTGCCGACTTGGTTAATTGATTACTTCCTCTATGCATTTTTTATGAAAAATCAATTGTTGACTTTCTAAAAATAATCTTATACTTGGTACATATTTTTATTTATTAAGAGTAAGTAAGCTCTTAATGAATATTAATACACATAGATTGAATAATCTATTCAAATATTAATTCTTTATTGCATATTCTTTCAGAAAAATTATAATAGCACTTGAAAGTCGAAAATATTGGAGATAATTTTGCACTCAATTTTTCGTGATATGACACACACAATAAGGGTATAGATATGAGTCTAAGTCAAATTGCAAGATCAATTAAAGCGTCGCCTACTTTAGCTTTAAACGAAAAAGCGGCAATCCTAAGGGAAAAAGGCGACCCAGTAATTCACTTGGGAGGAGGCGAACCAAAAAGTAAAGCTCCAATGGATGCAATACTTGCGGCAGTGAATTCATTAAACACGGGTGAAATTAGATATGCACCGGCAGACGGAATTCCTGACCTTAAAAAATCAATTATTCGTTATACGGAAGAATTTTATCATAGAAAAGTTAGACCTGAAAATGTGATTGCTTCAGGTGGTGCTAAACAGGCAATAATGGTTGCTTTGCAAGCTATTTTAAATCCTCAAGAGGAAGTTATTTTCCCTTCACCATATTGGGTTAGTTACCCGGATATGGTAAAACTTTGTGGCGCTGTGCCTGTACCAACAATCCCAGAGGACGGTTCATTTTATCCAACTTTAAAAGATATTGAAATGCGCGTTGGAAGTTATACGAAAGCAGTTATTATTAATAGCCCAAATAACCCAAGCGGTGCAATGTACTCCGAGGAATTTATTGCTGATGTTGTGGACTTCTGCGAGAAAAAAGATATTTATTTAATTATGGATGATATTTATCACCGCCTGATATTTGACGGAAGAAAACCTATAAGTGCTTATGACTTCACAAAAAAATCAGTAGATGAATCTAAACTTATTATTATTAACGGTGTTTCAAAACAATATGCTATGACTGGCTTCAGAATTGGTTGGGCGGTTGGAAATAAAAAGTTGATTGAAGCAATGGCAAACATTCAAGGCCATCAAACATCAGGACCATCAGTTTTATTGCAGAAAGCCGCTGTGGGTGCTTTGAACGGGATTCAATCTAGTGTGGAAAGTTTGAGGGTAACACTTGAAAACAATAGAAATGTTTTAATAGAACAACTTCGTTCTTTTGATGGCGTTAAAGTTACAATTCCCGATGGTACATTTTATTGTTTCGCCGATTTTAGTGCCTACGAGAAAGATTCACAAAAATTATCTAATTTTCTTATTGACAAAGTTATGGTGCTGACTGTACCAGGAAAAGAATTTGGTATGGATGGGTTCCTAAGAATTAGCTTTTGTGGAACAATAAAAGACATCACCGAAGGCATAGAAAGAATAAAATGGGCTTTGGACCCAAACGCACCAAATGAACTTTACATCGGAGACCGCAAATTAGTGAGGAACTGGTTATGAGCAAATACTTAGAATTTAATACCCCAGCAAGTAAACAAGCTATGGAACTGGCTTCAGACTTTAGGCTGAAGAACCAGGGTTTAACTAATTTAGACCGAGTTTACTGGAATTTACCAGAGGAAGCTCTTTACGAAGAAGCAATTTTCAGAAATGAAGGTAAGCTTGTAAAAGGCGGGGCACTGTTAGTTAATACCGGAAAACATACTGCTCGAGCAGCAGCAGATAAATTTGTTGTTAAAGAAGAATCAACCGATAAAGATATTTGGTGGGGAACTTACAACCGCCCTTTTGCACATGAAAAATGGTCGCTTCTAATGGGAAGACTTCAAGCATGGGCGCAAGGAGAAGAACTTTTTGTTCAAGATGTATATGCTGGAGCAGACCCGGATTACAAAATGCCCGTAAGAATTATAACTGAAAAAGCATGGCACAGCCTCTTTGCAAGAAATATGTTTTTAACAACTAACAATCCCGACGAACTTAAAAATTTTGTACCACAATTTACTGTTATTGCTGTTCCAAGCTTTAAAGTTGATCCTATTATAGATGGGACAAGAACAGATACTGCGATAGTCTTAAACTTTGAACAACGAACAGCTATTATAGCTAACACACTTTATGCAGGCGAAATTAAGAAATCAGTTTTTACAGTATTGAACTTTCTGCTTACTTATGAAGATGTGCTGCCAATGCACTGTTCTGCTAATGTTGGAAAACAAGGTGATGTTGCTTTGTTTTTTGGTCTCAGTGGAACAGGTAAAACAACCTTATCGGCAGATCCTAACAGAAGATTAATCGGCGATGATGAACATGGTTGGAGCTCACAAGGTGTATTTAATTTTGAAGGCGGCTGCTATGCTAAAGTAATTCGCCTTTCTGCAGAAAGTGAACCACAAATTTATGAGACTACCCATCGCTTTGGTACAATATTAGAAAATGTGGTTTTCGACCCGATATCGCGCAATATTGATCTTGAAGACGACTCAATTACAGAAAATACTCGCTGCTCCTATCCAATTGAATTTATTCCAAATGTAATTGAGGAGGGATATGTTAAATCACATCCTAAAAATATCATATTTCTTACTTGTGATGCTTCAGGTGTTATGCCTCCTATTGCACGTTTAACCCCTGAACAAGCACAATATCATTTCATTAGTGGTTATACATCAAAAATTGCCGGGACAGAAATAGGGTTAGGCATTGAACCGCAAATTACATTTTCCGCATGCTTTGGTGCCCCTTTCATGGTCCGTCATCCTTTCGAGTATGCAGAAATGCTTAAACAAAGGATTTTAAAACATAAGACAAACGTTTGGCTAGTAAACACTGGTTGGGTAGGCGGTAGATTTGGCATAGGTAAAAGAATTTCAATTCGTCATACAAGAAATTTGTTGAACGCTGCACTTGACGGCAAATTAGATAAGGTTAAGTACAGAAAAGATAAATTGTTCGGATTTGAAATTCCACTAACCTGTCCTGAAGTTCCAGAAGATGTGTTATTCCCAGAAAATTCTTGGGGTAATAAAGATGAATACTGGAAAAAATATGATGCACTTGCCGCTCGCTTTATTGAAAATTTTAAACTCTTTGAAAATGGATGCCCAAGCGAAGTTTTAGCAGCTGGACCTAAACGATTGTCACTAGCAAAATAAAATATACTTTCATTAAACAATCACCCAAAATTCAAAGCTCGTTCACATTTACTTAGTGAACGAGCTTAGTATTATGTTAATTCCAAAAAATTCATGAGAAATCTGTGACTGACTAATGAGAATTCACCACTTCGTGGAGTATCCCACAATACGGGATTGCCAAAGGCTCGTTTCTCATTGTTTATAAACGGCTTTGGATTGGTGATTTTGAAGTAAAAAAGAAATTTATAATAAAATAAGAAATTACTGTTATTAGGAGAATGCCCTTGCATTTTTCATCAAGACAACTGAAGTATCTCACTCAAACAAAAAAGTAAGATGATGAACTTTTTGCAGCAGCTTATGAAAACGAATGGTTTAATGGTTGTAGGGTTGAGGTCCCCTCAACCATTTATTCAAAGTTTATTTGAAAATAAAAATGGGAAACCACTATTTAGTGATAAGGTTTTGTTTATGGTATAATTGAGTCAAAGGCTTCATCAGTAACATTACTCTATTTAAACCTTATTAGCTTGTTTATGAATCAAATAAAAGCATTTCAATTATAGAGTGCAAGAATTCTTCGACCTTTACATTCTCCGTAAATTCTCTGTGGTTCTCCGTATAACTAATAAAGAAAAAGCCGATACCTCAATCAATCATGATTTCACTGCCATTTCGAACGAAGTGAGTAAAGCAGTTTCAAACAAAAAATGTAAGATGTTGAATTCTTTGCAGTAAGAGATTACTTTGGGGCCGACTAATAAGAATTTATCACATTGTGGAGTGGTAGGTTGTCATTTGTAGATTGTCTTATATCTCCTATTTCTCCCGAGCGGATTTTAGTTTCGTTTGGCTTAATATAATTAAGCTGTAATTGCTTCAATTGCAGAGGAAACATTTTCAACAGGTACTAGATTTAGGCTCGTTTTATTATTTACTGATTTTAAATTGTTAGATGGAAGAATAACATTTTTAAAGCCAAGCTTTGCAGCCTCTTGAATCCTTTTGTCAGCATGTGAAATGCTTCTTACTTCTCCTCCAAGTCCCACTTCACCTATTACAACGTATTCATTTTTGACAAATTTATCATTAAAGCTAGAAGCAATTGCACAACAGATTGCCAAATCAACGGCGGGTTCATCAACTCTTAAGCCACCTGCCATATTCAAAAAAACATTTTGTGTGGAAAGTCTAAGTCCAGCTCTTTTTTCTAAAACTGCCAGTAAAATTGATAACCGCCTATAGTCGAAACCAGTTGCCACTCTCTGTGGATTACCATAACTTGATGGGGTTACAAGAGCTTGAACTTCAAGAAGTATTGAACGGGTACCTTCCATACTTGCAGTGATAACAGAACCTGTAACTTGCCTTTCCCTTTCATTCAAAAAAATCTCGCTTGGGTTTTTTACCTCGTGCAAACCGTCCTCATGCATTTCAAAAATTCCAATTTCATTTGTGCTACCAAATCTGTTTTTCTGAGCTCGTAGAATTCTATAAGAATGACTTTTTTCACCTTCGAACTGCAGTACTGTATCAACAATATGTTCTAATACTTTTGGTCCAGCAATAAATCCTTCTTTAGTTACATGTCCAACTAAAATCATTGCACAATTTTTTTTCTTTGCAATCTGCATTAATTCAACTGTGCATTCTCTTATTTGTGTAATTGTACCTGGCGCATTATCAAAATCTGGTTTGTATGTTGTTTGGATTGAATCAATAATTACAACTTGAGGGGAACTTTGTTCGACGGCATTTATTATCAAATCAATATCAGTTTCGGTTAGCAAATAAATATTATCCGATTTTAAGTTCAGTCTTTTAGCCCGCGTATTTATTTGGTTAATTGATTCTTCACCGCTGACGTACAGAACACTGCCATTTATGGATGCGGCAGCTTGTAAAGCAAGCGTTGATTTTCCAATACCAGGGTCACCCCCAATTAAGGTTACCGAACCATTTATTAAACCACCACCTAACACTCTATCAAATTCAGAAATATTAGTTTTTATGCGTTCTTCCAAGTGAATTATTGAATTTATTTTTTTCAGTTTAACTTGTGGTAGAACTTTTCTGTGAGTGTGTTTTTTTTCTTCAATAAGCTCTTCAATAAAAGTATTCCACTCCTCACATGAAGGGCAACGCCCTAACCATTTTAATGATTCATATCCACAATTAGAACAAATATATTTTATTGCCTTTTTCAACTCTACCCTCCCAAATTATCAAAATACCCAATTTAATTTAAGCTCTTGCTCTTTTATCAGATTCAAGTTAAACGGTCAATGCTAAGATTGTAAATAAGAACAAGAAAAGATGAGTTAAAATTTCGTCCTCTTAATAAAATTTAATATTATTTGATCTTCAGTACCTACAAATTCACTTAGACTTCCAGTAAAATAAATTTTGCCCTCGTGTATCATAGCAATTTTTTCGGCAGTATTTTTAACACTGAACATATCATGAGTAACTATTATGGAAGTAACCTCTAACTTTTCGTTTAATTCTCTTATTAGTTCATCTATTGAATCAGACATAATAGGATCTAAGCCTGTTGTAGGTTCATCATAAAGTATATATTCTGGATTAGTGATAAGTGCTCTTGCAAGAGCTACTCTTTTTTTCATTCCGCCGGAAAGCTCGGCCGGTCTTAATTTTTGGATTCCCGGAAGACCAACAAGTTCAAGTTTCTCTGCAATTAATTTATCAATTTGACTTTTATTTTTATTGTCGCCATGCTCAATTAAAGGTAGACCAATATTTTCTTCAACTGTCATAGAATCGAATAAGGCTGCACCTTGAAACAGAAAGCCAAATTTTTTTCTAACATTATAAAGCTCGTTTTTGTTTAATTCACTTATTGCTTTACCCTTAAATTTCACTGTGCCTGAATCAGGCTTAAATAGCCCAACTATATGTTTTAATAAAACACTTTTTCCGCAGCCGCTTCTTCCAATTATTGCTAAGGATTCACCTTCATTAATTTGTAGATTTATCCCCCTTAATACATAATTATTGCCGAAACTTTTATGGAGGTCTACAATTTCTATCATAGATATTTGAAATTATTGTGCATTAAATATAAGAAAGATAATATCATCTGGAAAATTTGACTTTCATAAACGTAATTTTAAAACCACTATAATCTAAGAATTTGCATAATGATAAATTCATCTTGAGAATTTTAATTCACAAAATTCAATAAGAATGAATTTTTTCTCTCGGGATTAAACTCGGCTGGCAGAGTAAGAATTATACTATTACCAAATAACCACAGTAACTTACAACTAATCTAATAACTTAGCCCAAGTTTTATTTAATAAAAAACCCGAGTGAAAAATTATGGATTTAATCCCGTATGACATTCAACACATGCCATTTCTTTCCATGCTTGGTCTATGTCAGTTGGGTGCTTAAACTCTAAAGAGCCATTTATAGGTGCAGTTTCTAATTTGTCGGGCGGACCTTGGGCAGTAATATCATGGCAAAGTCTACAATCCTTAGATATTAACTTACCATTTTGCGAACTATGGGTTCCATTGTGGCATCTGAAGCAACCCATAAATTCGATGTGACCAATATTGTTTGGGTAAGCATCCCATTTTACTTTCATCTCAGGGAAAATATTTTTCTTAAATTCATCTTGAATACCATTAATAGCTTTGTCCACTAAATACTTTTTAGTAGAATAAATTTCAGGGTAATTTTCCTTGTAAAATTGATTTATAGAATTACTTATATACTGCATTGCAGAATCAGTAGTTGTAAACTGCTTACCTAAAATTTCCATTGCCTGGGCTTTAATTTGAGGAAGTTCTTTTGGGACATTGCCTGCTGTAATTGCGTTATTTATAAAAAATGCTGGCGGTTTATAATCATGTGAAGGCCTATTATGACAATCCATGCAATCCATTACTCGTGTTTGAAGACTGTCTAATTTAGATTTTTCCAACTTATTATCCTCATCCTCAAAGATGGTCACTTCACCAGTCTTTAAATTTGTATAACGTACCCATGGTATAACCTGTCTTCTTTCATCAGAAGCTTTATATTCAATCTTAACGTCTGGATTAATATGCCAATGAATACCTTCTTGCAGGCCAAGTGCACTTAAACTTGAACCAATTTTCATTGTTAAAATTATATCCCACTCAGAATTTGTTTCATCGGCTAAGTAATGTTTTTCCGTTCTTAAGCTGCGCGAATAAAATTTTTGCGGCCAGTGGCATTCTTCGCAAGTTTCTCTAGCAGGACGCAAATTAGTAATTGGAGTTGGAATTGGCTTTGGATACTCTCCTAAGGTAACTGCATAAACCTGATACAAACCTGAAAGTTTAGACCTGACATACCAGCTTGCGCCAGAACCAACATGGCATTCAACACAAGCTACTCTTGCGTGCGGAGAATTTTGATATGCTATATACTCTGGTTTCATTACAGTGTGACATATAGTTCCGCAAAAAGTTACTGATTCAGTAAAATTAAATGCTTCATAACTGCCAACAGCAGATAAAAAAAGGAAAATTGTTGTTCCAATCGTAAATATAAAAAATGCATTCCTATGCCTTATGTCGTTTAAATTTATTTGCGGCCAACCTTTGGATGGTATTATGTTTTTCTTTTTATCTCTCCTTATCTTTAAATACATGCCAATGGGTATTAAAAGTAACCCAATTATCAAAAAAACCGGAAGAATGATATAAGTTACCAATCCCAAATAGGATCTGCCTTGTGCAGAGAAAGCGGTTATAACAAACAAAAAGATTATCATGAAAAGAGTAATTAATGCTATTGTAGCACCAATTAGTGAGACCCAGTTTTGTGATGAATAAGGAAGTTTGAGTTTCATATTTAGGCCTAAAAAATAAAAGAATAATTTAATTGATTTTTGTTGGCAAAATTAGATAATATAGTATAAAAATACCAAAATGGATTTTAATGATTATACGAAAATTTAATTTGTCTTTTGCAAAATTCATGAAAATGAGACTTCTTGAGGATAGACACTGACAACAAAGATTATACTGATGCTTCGTAAACTCAGCTTTGAATCTTACTTTTTAGTCAATCACAATAAAAAAATTTTTTAGCGGTCTCAACTACATATTTGGGTAGTGAATGTTTACAATAAAGTTATAATTTAATTAAAAAAATAATTACAAAAATGTGATGAAAATTCATCATTTCGTGTTAAAGTTTCTGCTTATTATAGTTTCATGCACAACGATAATCTCTGGTCAAACTTATCCCGATCAACATTTTTTTTATGAAAAAGAAAAACTTGTTCAACAGATAGAAAGCTTAAACGGCACAACAATCAGTGGTGATGGAAAAAAAATTATACTTTCAGAAGAAGCTACAACTGGTACTGTAATTTTTAAGCCTGATTCATCACAGTTTCCATTCAATCGCGGTCTGCCTTCATGGAATGGTCATGCACCTAATGACAGCAGCAGTTTTAAAGTAATGATGAGGTTCTATAAAAATGGATGGTCATCATGGCTTACTGTTGGATTTTGGAAAGCAAATATTTGGTCTTCTTATGGACCAACTTCATACAATGGGAATGAGATAAATGTTGAAATTGATTACGTTATACTTAAATCTTATTATACTAAATGGCAGTTCAAAGTAGAAATGAAAAGAACAAGCATCAGTCAGCCATCACCAGAACTTTACAAGTTAAGCTTTTTTGTAAGTGACCAAAAAACAACGGATAACGTTAATATTACATCTATTATTAATGATAAACCTGAAGCTATCTTTATTGATACCAAGCATATTTATCAATATAGCGTTGATCCAGAAATCGGAGGGGAGATTTGTTCGCCTACTTCAGTTGCAATGGTTTTGCGCAGTTATAATATCGATGTAGACCCTCTACAATTTGCAAGAGACACTAAGTGTCCGTACTGGGGAATTTTTGGAATATGGCCGCGCGTAGTCCAAAACGCTGCAGAATATGGACTTAACGGCGCTGTTACTCGATATCGTTCGTGGAGCCAAGCGCGAGAGGTACTAGCTTCCGGAGGCAGAGTGGTTATGTCTGTCGGTTCCCCACTATATCCAAATGGTCATCTTATAATGCTTGCAGGCTTCGATACAAACGGCAATCCAATCTCACATGACCCAGCTAAATCGAACGGCTACAAGTATGTCCACAACAAAACTGATTTATCCAAATCTTGGTTTAATAAAGGAGGCATTGCTTATACTTTCTTTTTAGAAAATATAACTGATGTAAACTCTGTTGAAACAATTGCATCCCCTCAGCCAGAGGAATTTAAACTCTTGCAAAATTACCCCAATCCTTTTAATGCTGTGACAATTATTGGTTATCAGCTAAAAGCTAATAGTCATGTTACATTAAAAGTATACGACATTCTCGGTCGAGAATTAGCTACACTTGTAAATGAGGATAAACCAGCCGGTAAATATGAAGTGTCGTTTGATGCATCAAAACTTGCAGCTGGGGTTTATATTTATTGCATTTATGTTCAATCAATAGATTCGAAAACTACGGGCGTCATGAATAAGAAAATGATCTATTTGAAATAACAGCTTTTGCTGTATTTAGCCCAAAATTCTTATAACTTTCAGCACCACGTCTTGAGATATCAGTTATAAAGTAATAATTTTTAAGTAGTAGATGAATTTAGATTAGGGGGAATCATGGTCTGGCATTTTAAGACAATTCTTACTTTAATTTTAGTCGCACTTTTGTTTTACTCGTGCAGTTCAGTTCCAATTACAGGCAGAAAACAATTAGATATAATTCCTGATAATGAAATGCTTTCAATGAGTTTTCAACAGTACAATCAATTTCTTAAATCAAATAAAGAGAGCACCAACCAGAAAGAAACAGAACTAGTTAAAAAAGTCGGCAGAAGAATTGCTGATGCAGTAGAAAAATATTTTGCTCAAAATAACCTTTCAAATCGATTAAGCGGATATAAGTGGGAATTTCATTTAATTGAAAGCAAGGAGGCAAACGCATGGTGTATGCCTGGCGGAAAAGTTGTAGTATATACTGGAATTCTACCAATAACAAAGAACGAAGCTGGTTTAGCAGTCGTTCTTGGTCACGAAATTGCACACGCAGTTGCCAAACACGGAAACGAAAGAATGAGTCAGGCATTACTTAGTCAGTTGGGTGGATTAGCACTTTCTAAAGCAATTGAAAAAAAGCCAGCTGAAACCCAAAAAATATTTATGGCTGCTTACGGAATGGGTTCACAGATAGGCGTTCTTCTTCCGTTTAGTCGAGTCCAAGAAAGTGAGGCTGACCATTTAGGATTAATATTTATGGCAATCGCAGGCTATAATCCAAATGAAGCTCTCGATTTTTGGCTTAGAATGGAAGTAGCAATGAAAGGGAAAGAACCGCCAGAGTTTTTAAGCGACCATCCATCAAATTCCACCAGAATTGAAGATATTAAGAAGGAACTGTCCGAAGCAATTAAGTACTATAAAACAAAGCAATGAAATATCGATAAAGAGTTAGAAAAGTTACATGCTTTCAGTTAATATTTTTTCTTAGCTTATCATCTTTTATGTGGTGCATATTAAATTACAAATAAAATAAAGCGCTTCCAAAGGTGAGTATATTTTCACAGGCTGTTAGTTGAAAAACACCTTACAAAGTATGGAAGTCTATAATTTCGAGATAAAAAACTTTTGAAGAAAGCAAAAATTAGAAACAAGGTAATAAGATTAGGTCTCATTTTTGTTAAGTGATATCAATAAGGTTACGTCTAATACTATAAAGCATTATTACTCTTCCTACCAATAGAAAGAAGCTGTAGATTAAAATAAACACTTAAAATGTTTCAACCGGTGAACGTTTTCCATCTTCTGGAGAACGCATTTTTGCTTTTTCTTTTCCCAAAACTTTTTCTCTAAGGGAATAAATCTGTTGGTCTATATTTTGAAATTCTTCCAAAGAGAAAGAAAGTGGAGGTGCCAACAATTTACGGAAGTTTTCAATACGAACAGAAGGAGCTTCGGTTACGCTTTCAGGAAGCTCTGACAAAATAGATGCTGCCTCTTTGAGTTTATCAAACCTGTGACAAAGTAAAATTAAATCACTTCCAGCTTTCAACGGCAATTCTAATGAGTCCTTAAATGAATAATTGTCGATTATAGCTCCCATATCGATATCATCTGAAATAAGAAGCTTATCAAATTTCCATTCTTTCCTTAAAATATTACTAACAACAGCCATTGATAAAGAAGCGGGATGATTTTCTGGATCTAAGTTTGGGTTACGAACATGAGCAAGCATAAAACTATCGCATTTATCTTGTAATCTTTTAAAAGGAACCCACTCATGAGATTCCATTTCTTTCTTGGTTCTTAAAATAAGAGGAAGTTCTAGATGAGGGTCACACTTGGCAAAGCTATATCCGGGGAAATGCTTCCCACAAGTAAGAATACCCTGAGATTTTAGCCCATCAATAAACTCTTGTGCATAAAGTGAGACTTTTAATGGGTCGACAGCGAAAGTTCTTCCTTTTAAGGAGTTATGCTCTTCTTCGTTAGTTTTTAAATCTAATACAGGAACAAGATCAAGATTAAGTCCAAAAAGTCTCAGTAGCTTTCCAGTAAGTTCCCCATGCAGACGAATCAATTCCGTATCATCTTTTTCTCCAAGGTCTTGTACAGAAGGCGGTTCACTACCAAGCATTTTAAATCTTGACACCCTACCGCCTTCTTGATCAATAGTTAAGATGGGTTCATGATTAAGAATGGAACGTAAAGTATCAACAAGACTTCTGAACTGGGAAGGATTTTTCAAATTTCTTGTAAAAAAAATAAACCCTGTAGGCTGCACCTCACGAATGGTTTCAATAGTTTCCTTAGAAAGAACTTTTTCGTGGAATCCAACTATAAGAAATCTTCCGCCGAAAGAAAGCGGCTTTTTTGCAGAAAATTGTTTTCCCACTTTGCTTAGCCTAATTTTTTTAATGTAATATAGTCAATTAGCATTTAAGTCTCAATTTTACTGCAGTGGGATTGTATACTACTAACGGCAATTAATGAGATGTACAAAAGCAACAGAATAATTTCAGAAATTGATTTATATAGAAAATCATTCGAGCCTTTATAAGAATTATTTTGGATTTAAATCACATGCTAATTGAACATAAAAAAATAGATTCTCAAGAATAGTAAATCGCTGCTTGAAAGTTATGATGTTGTTCTGCAAAATAAAGATTGGTTTTATAATGTCAACTATTTTTCAAAAACCCACTCCATAAAAACCAGAAGGCGGTATCCTGGAAAAACAGCCCAGCCGAGTACCGTTTCTCCAAACACCGCCACTATAGAAGAAAGCTTTTCGAGGGTTATTTGCTTCCTTAGAGGGTGCTTATTTACTTCTTGAAAACTCAAATGATATGCCACACTTTAACATGTTTTTTGACTTGTTTTATTAACAATTTCTAAGGTTGTTAATTTTTTTGTGTTCCATTCTGGAAAAAGGCACTAAAACAAGTCACTTCAAAGCAGAGTAAAATGGTTGCATAATGTTCCTTTAAAAACAAAAAACCCGATCCTTGTAGAACCGGGTTTTTGTTCATCAATGAGTGAGAGTACCTCAACTCTGCCCTCGTAGTTACTTTTAGAGACTTCTGAAATATTATTTATACATGACAGTATGAATGTTTCAGAAGTCTCTTATAGTTAGTATCATTTGATACTACTTCATCAATATCATCTTTCTGGTTATGTTTACATTTTGTCCGCTCAGCTTGTAGATGTAAATTCCTGAAGCAAAGTTACCTGCATCAAAAGTTACTTTGTGAATTCCAGGCATTAATTGTCCCTTTACTAAAGTTGCTATTTCTTGACCAATAATATTATAAATCTTCAATGTGTATTGACCAGCCTCAGGTATTGCAAATCTAATTGTTGTTGATGGATTAAATGGATTTGGGTAATTCTGAAGAAGTTCAAAAGCTTTAGGAACAGATTTAACATACTCTTCTTCTAATAGATTCTTTGCTAATTTAGGTTCAATTCCGCTGGAGCCTGCAACAAAATATTGCGCCGAAACAAATTGCATTGTTGCATCCCTAACATCAACACGCAAATAACTATCACCACCGCACAGATAATAATTAAGAGTAGAGCTGTTAGCACCATTAATTGGCATCCAGCTATCACATGCTGCATCTGGTTGGATTAAATCTTTCCCTTCAGATGTTAAAGCAGAGCTGTTGCCACAATCCCACTTATAAAACCATTCAAAGGTGTATGGAGAATAGCCACCAGAAACATTTGCTGTCCATGTCCCAACATCACATGGTGCTGTGGATGGGCCGGTTATGTAAACAGATGGAGGCGGAGGCGGATCAGCAATAACACTAAAAGAAAATGGGTCTCGATATGCCCAATAAGATTCCCCTCCAAAAAGACTTTGTACATATGCTTTACCTTGAATTTGAAATGTGCCAGCTACAGTTACCCACCAACCACCTGTTTCACCATACTGCCATGCACTCTGTGAACCATCTGGATAAGTTAATTTAGCATAATAGGAATATACAACTATAGAATTATCATGATAAAAATTATAGGAAATTCCTACACTACCACCATAAGGTAAATGATATACTGAGCTGCTTGTAGGTTCACTAAAATAAATTCCTTGACCGAAAATTTTAGGACTATAGGATACAGTGAAAATTAATACAAAGCAAATAGATTTTTTCATAGCCCCTCCTAACGATCGATGGTATTTATAAATTTTCTTATAATTACTGGAGAAAATAATTTCTATATATTTTTAACTATAGATATTAAAAAACAATACCTAACAAAATATTATTTGTATTAGGAATTGCTCTATTAAATTGATAGAAATATTTCATCTCAAAATAAATCGATGGGGTAATACTAACTTTACTACCAATTCCTATCTTAAAACTATAAGACCAATCTTTAGAGATCGGTGGGAATAAATTCCTATATTCAGCGGGTATTTCATTATATGTATCATAAGAACCAGCTACGTTATATTCTATGGGTGTAGTATGAATTTTTGTACTATAGAAATTATAACCAGCATCAAGGAAAAAAAGCGGTGAGAAAATTACATTCTCAAAAATATATTCAACCCCAGCAGAAATTGGTATTATGTCATATTCAATTTTTTCTCTATTGTATGTGTAGGTTTGATATTTTCCACTATTATCGATATTAATGTATCTAAAGGACTTAATATTATATTTATCTTTTTTATATGCTTCGGAGTAGCCTATCGAAAAATTTACATTCAAATTGTGAGTTGCATTTGTTTTTCCTACTATCATTAAGGATGAACCAAGGTTCTGAAAGGACGCAAAATTGACACCTATTAAAACTTCAAAGTGAAAGGAAGAAAACGCTGTCTGTTTCTCTGTTCCTTGTGCAGATATATTGCTGGATAGTATTGCTATGAAAAGTATAAAAATTGAACACTTCATTTGTTCACCATGTTTTATCTTAAAAACAAATTGTGGTCCACACACTAAGTGGTGAATTTTTACCCTTTGTAGTCAGTTATAAACTGTATAAGAAACCAATTCCAAAGGATAGATTTTTAGTCTTCATTTCACCTCCTTCTTTGTTTACATTAGTTAACCCAAAGGAGTACCCACCATTAAGGAGCAATGAAGTCCTTTGCAAAATGGGAATTTCGCTTTCTAAAGCTATATCCATAGTCATATTGAATGATTTTGTAATACTTTTCAATCCCCCTTCCGCAAATTCATTTTTGAATTTAGAATTCGTTAAATATCCTAAAGACGCCCCACCGATTATTTTGGTAGAGATTGTTTTTTGAAATAAAGTATACACAAAGTAAGACGAAAATTCTAAATAATTCAGATAAATTTTGTTATGAACAGTGCCCCATGTACCAAATGAATTAATAGTATTCTTTCCTCCCAGCTGACTATATTTCAGCATCACACGAGCTGATAATTTTTCTAAAAAAAGGTATTCAGCTAAGGCTCCTATCAAAAATCCAGCTTTATTCTCTAACGAAGTACCAGAGCCTTGATTAGATAATGAATACGATGCAAAGTTAATCCCACTGCTTAAACCGATTCTTATTTGAGCATTAGTTAAAGTAAAAAAGCAAAATAGAAAGAGAAAAGTCTTTTTAACAGAAAGAGTGGCTGTCATTTTCATTCTCCCTTGCAATGAAGGACAGATATTATTGCAGTTACTATTGGAGAATCAATAAAGTTTGTAATGTCGTAATAAAAAAGAATAATTTTTCTTTCTTATAATTAATCTAAAAAAAAAAAAATAAAACTTGCAAGGTTTATTATAAACACTATAAAATGTTTTTTCTGAGGTCAGTCTATTTACATTTTTTTGTTGTTTTTTAACCGGTTTATTAAGATAAAAAACCCGATCCTTGTGGGACCGGGTTTTTGTTCATCAATGAGTGAGAGTACCTCAACTCTGCCCTCGTAGTTACTTTTAGAGACTTCTGAAATATTATTTATACATTTATGGTCACTCTATAGATTCCCGTTTATACGGGAATGACAAAATGAATATTTCAGAAGTCTCTTATAGTTAGTATCATTTGATACTACTTCATCAATATCATCTTTCTGGTTATGTTTACATTTTGTCCGCTCAGCTTGTAGATGTAAATTCCTGAAGCAAAGTTACCTGCATCAAAAGTTACTTTGTGAATTCCAGGCATTAATTGTCCCTTTACTAAAGTTGCTATTTCTTGACCAATAATATTATAAATCTTCAATGTGTATTGACCAGCCTCAGGTATTGCAAATCTAATTGTTGTTGATGGATTAAATGGATTTGGGTAATTCTGGTTAAGTTCGAATTTTGTGGGTATCACATCAACATAATCGTTAACGCTAGTGGTTGTATTTGCAGATGCCATCATAAATACCTGTCCACCTTTAGTGCCTGCATAAACATTTCCATTAGCAGGATTAACAACCAATGTGCTTACTCCAAAACCATACATTCCAAGCGAAGTCCATGTAGCGCCCATATCACTGGAGGAGTAAACACCGCTCGCCCATGAACTTACATAAATATTATTGCTTGCATCTACTGAAATAGAATAAATGAATTGTGCGCTTAATGATGTTGACTTTGACCATGTGTTGCCGCCATCATGTGAAATATAGAGGCCATCTCCGTAAGTGCCGGCAAGCAGTACATCTGTTGAAGTTGCAGCAAGTGCCCATACAAAATTGTAGTTAATATTTAAGTGTGTCCATACAGAACCATTATATTTAAATAAACCGCCGCCAACAGTAGCTGCAAACAAATGAGAATTTGAAGTAACAGTAAGCGCTTGGATAGTTAAATTATAACCTAATCCATTATTGATTGCATTCCATGTAGCGCCTAAATCGTTTGAGAAATAAACACCTGTTCCATATGTACCCACATAAATTGTATTTGATGCATCAGCAGTAACAGCATGTACATCTATTCCGGCAAATCCAGTAAGTATCCAGTTCGAACCATCGAATTTGAACAAGCCCTGTTCTGTAGCTGCAAAGATGTAAGAGCCAACAACTTTCAACGACCAGATAAAACCAACATGCATGTTTGGATTAATTAAGTTCCATGAATGACCGCCGTCGGTTGATTTATAGATTTTTCCACCCCAAGTGCCAGCATAAATATTTCCATTTGCATCGTAAGCTATTGCATAAACAATTTCTTCTGATGAGAATGAGCCAATTTGCTGCCACTGGTTTCCATTATTATTATTTCCATTGCCATTATTGTTTTGAACTTGTGTTATTGTAATGGTTGCACTTGCAGTGTTGTTGTTTGGATTAGGATCGTCAGTTAAATTAGCAGTAATTCTAGCAATATTTGTCAACTCTTTTTCCGGAGGAATATTTCCAATAAAAGGTGTGTAATTAAACTGACCAGGTCCATTTAATGATTTGCATATCATCTGTCCATTCTGTACGCCGCTAATAAAGTTAACAGCTGCAAATGGAGCTAAAATTGAACCCCTGAAATCAATTCCTTGAATTGTAATGCTTGTAGCTTCGTTGAAATTAAACAATACATTTTGATTTGTAGCACCGCTAACGTTCATTCCGCCGCTAATCGAAATGGTTGTTCCACTTACGTTAACAAGAGCGACCGACCCATTGGGCACATTAATTTGGATATTGTTTGCACTTGACAAATTAGCACCCGATACAGCAAATACATTTAAGAATGGGTCTGTACCAGTAAGACTCAATCCACCATACTGATAAGATACAGTTCCGTTGGCAGTGTAGCCAGCCAATGTAGTTGAGAGATTTTCTAAGTATACTTTTGCAGCTGCAAAGTTGATTGGGCTGTCTTGTCTCAGTGTTCCTCCACTAATGCTTACTGACGATTGTGGTAAGTTTGTACTGTTTCCATAGACAACATTACCATTATAGACTGCACCGCTTGTGTAAGTAAGATTACGTCCAACTATCAATACATCGCCGCTGTTCGGAGGTAACTGATCACCAATGCTATAGTTACTAAAGTTAGCATCTCTACCTACAGCTACCTTACCTTGTGTATCTGCTGATGGTGAAGTTGCGTCTTCAATTACAAATAAGTTAAAATCTTTTGCGACACCAAAATCGAACGTACTGTTGCCAAGTTGACTGCAATCTACATTAATTGTGATTGTTAGTGTTGCATATGCTCCACTGGCTAAGTCACCAACCATCCACAAACCGGTATTTGGGTCATATGTACCTTGTGAAGCATTACTCGAAACATAATTTAGACCAGTCGGGAGTAAATCTGTTACCTGTACTCCTTTAGCTTCATCAGGACCATTATTTGTTACTTTTATCGTAAAGGTTGTGTTTTCTCCGCATTGAGGATGTTCATTATCAACAGTCTTTTCAATTTTTAAGTCTGCATGTTTATCTTGTGGTGGCGGACAAACCCAAGGATACCAGTATAAATCACGACCGGCACCATCTTTAATTGGGTTACCATTGCAATCGAGTATGTTCACTCCATAATGAATTTCAACTACTTGATCTGACGGTCTTATACCTGGCCACAGTGCAGTTATTGTAAATACAGTATCCTTTGTAATCTTTACTGTTGCATAATGAGTTGAGTTATCAACACTGCCATCGTTCGGTTCTACAATTCTCCAGCTTGTTTGCAAGTATGCAATGCTTGGGTTAGGTGTTAAGTGAACTTTACCAGTTATTGTTATGTATTTAGAGTCGTACTCGCAAATTGCAGAATCTGGACCTATTTCAACTGACCAATCTGTTGCACATACTTCACCACAATTAACATGAACAGTAGCGGAAGACTGTGCAGTAACATCAGCAGAGCCGTCAACTGGGTGGCCAACCGCTGTAACATTGTTTACGAGTTCACCGCAATCATTTGAACCTGGGGTATACGTCATTGTAAATGAAGTTGATTGTCCCGCATCAAGTACATCAATGTGTTTGATTTTGTGGTCGCCATTTGGATTTAACATTGCGTCGTAAACATCTACTCCGCCATGGAATTGAATATCACCGCAATTTTCAATTGTGAATGTGTAAGTGATAACATCTGACTTATTATAATCAGATTTATCAGATGTCTTAATTATACTAATACATGTTTTGTAAAACCCAAAATCAATAGTAGTGTTATCGGCACAATTAAGTGATACTGTAACTGATTCACCAATGTTAGCATCACTATCTTTAGAGTCATCATTACCTTGATTCTTTTTAGTGGAGTACCACTTTGTATTAGCTGTACTCTCAAGAACACCGCCGGAAGAGAAATTAGAAGAAGCTACTCTCACTTTGTAAGTGCCGTTATCAAGATTGGAGAATTCGTAATGGCCGTTTGAATCTGTTGTATCGGTTGCAATTATATTGTTATTCGAATCAAGGAGCTCTACGATAACGCCTGGGATTCCAGGTTCATTAGAATCTTGAATGCCATTAACATTGGTATCGTGCCAAATAAAATCGCCTATTTTATTTTTGCATGGCGAACAAATTTCCGGAACTATCAGATTATCAAAATTGAGTTTATTAGGCGAATTGTGCATGCCAACTACTTCAACTTTGCCAAATCCAGCTGAACCGAAAGCTGAACTACTAACAGTGGCTTCGTATATCATGTCAAAAATCCAATTTGGATAGTTTGGATTTGGAGTATAATTATTATCTGTTGAAGGTGAATTAGTCGTTAAAACATATCCAAAATCATTAAAGTTCTTACTTAAAGAGGTGTTTTGGTAAAGAATATAAGGTGAATTACCGGATTTAATATACGAACCATATCCACTTGGTGTCGGCTGTCCACTTTCTATATAATCAATTACAAAATCCAAAACTGGATTATTGTTAGCATCGTATAATTTAAACTCAGCTTGGTCACTTCCTTTTAATTGATTAAAAGTATGACCTCCAGGCCAGCCAATTGCACCAGTCCCATAAGTATTATCGTTAAGTGTTTTTTCTAATTCTAATCTAAAATTAATATTTCCGTTTGAAAGGTAATTTGTATAAAGTTTTGCTACTGGATAATTTACACTGTTCTTGTTAGTAGCGCACAAATCAGTTACAATTGTTTGAACTATGGTTGGTCCACAAGTTAAATAACCATTGTCAACAGTTCCATTATCGAAGTTTTCATTAATAGCTGCTGCTACATCATTAACATCACTGTAAGAATAAGTTGATAGGTCGCCGCCTAATACTTGATTTGCTATTACTAAAAATTGATTAACAGTCATACCGGCAAAAGGACCGCCAATAATATAAAGATCACCAAGATTAGTTGAGTTGGTCCCAATATAGCCCGCTGCATCAAATTGAACATTCAAAGTTAATGCAACAATCTGTCCAGCAAGTACTCCTGCACTTGTTGAGGTTACATCAACATAGTTAGATGTTAACTTATTAGGTGTTCCCCCTTGCGGCAAGAAATTTTTAACTGCAGTTGCAGAGGTTAACTTTAATGTTTTAGTTCCGCCAACAGTTAGACCATTTGGAAAAACAGTTGAGAAATACATGTCTCTTATCTTTCCTGGGGAACTATTAGAAGGACTTCCCCACCCTCCTTGAGTAAATGTGGTAAATCCTTTGGTGTCACAACTTTGAGGTGTGTACCACTCAACTGTTGCTGTTACTTCTTTTGTGTCGAATGAAGGAGTTGCAAGAACAAGTTTTTGCTTCCCATCTGGATTTGTTTTATGAACATATCTTGTACCTTGAGGAATTTCTACATCTGCCTTAGCTTTTATTGTTGCTGTCCCAACACCATTGTATGATAAAGTTATTGGTCCTGCGTGTCCATTAGCATCGGTCGTTACTGTTGAAGCACTCAAAGTTCCAAGTGTTGTTGATAGTTGAACTTGAAGGTTTGCTATTGGATTACCGTTAACATCTGTTGCGTAAACATCAAATGATGCTGGACTTCCTTGGGGCCACGATTGAGAAGGAGGTATAATTAACAATGTTTGAAGAAACTCGTGTGTGTTGTAATTTGTATCGGCATCACTAATAATAGCGAGTGCACGAGACTTGATGGTATTATCAGTAATTGTATTTGCATCTAGTCCATCGCTAAAATGCCAAATTGCTAATTGGACGGCTGCAGCTTCTTTATTATTATCAGTAAGTTTACCAGGATAAGAATTTTTATAAGGAAAATAGTTATTTAATATGTAGGTCATTTCAGGTGGTGTCTGCCCTTCATCCCAATAATCTTTATTGTATTCCAAGTTATGCTGAAGATCAATACAATAAAATTTTTCTGCATTGCCGTTCAACGTCCCCTTAAATGTGCCTGCGTACGATGTTTGATTGTTGTTTGTATATGGATTCTTGTAGGTCACATTTATGCCGTCGGCAGTTCCTGATACTTGAGCTATACTAGTATAGTCAGTTACCTTTTTTGCCCCACTTTTAATTTGTGCCTTTGTCGAGCTTAGCACAACTAAAAAAGCTGAAAGCAAAACTAGCATAAACACATTGTTTAGATGCTGCTTCATTTATTTTCTCCTAAATTGATTTTTACTCTTGTGAGACTCTTAAGACAAGCAGGGTGCCATAAAAAAAATTTTGATTTTTAAACGAAATAAAGACTTATCATGTTAAATTTAAAATAGCTGGTGTCTCAAACTGATATCTAGGTGATTTATGAGTCAAATAAAAATTAATTTTGGATTGAACGGTTTTAAGAAGGTAATCAGTTGTTGGACTAACTTATTAGAGTAGTTACTTAGCTAAGTGACAAACTTTTTAACTAAAAGATTACATTTAAATATTTTTTAAGAATTTATTTCCATTATTTACAATAAAAATTATATTGCAATTATTACTATCCAAAGCTTTTAATATAATGAGACTAAAATTATTTTTAGAAGCACCCCATAATAGTAGAATTGATATCAATTACAACTATAAACTTTCTTCGGCTATTTACAGCTTGCTTCGTTTTGGCTCAAAGGAGTTTTCAACTTTTTTGCATGACATCGGTTACAAGTTAAATGGCAAGTCGTATAAACTTTTTTGTTTCGCTCTTCGTTTTAACGAATTCAAAATTATTGATAATAAAATTAAACTTATTGACCCAGCATTAAATTTAATTATTTCATCTCCATTGATTGATGAGTTCGTTAAAAATTTTGTTCTCGGCTCATTTGAAACTACTTCAATCAGCATAACAAATAACACAGAAATAATTAAGTTTCGGATTAAACAAATTGAGTCCCTCCCAAATATTGATATTATCAGCCCTGTCAAATTGTTTTTGCTATCACCTCTTGTTTTATCTACTATCAAAGAAAAAAACGGGAAATTATCTCAGTACTATTTGCGCCCAGAAGATTCAGAGGATATAAATCGAATTTTAACTTCTAACCTGTTGAACAAAGCCAAGCTAATATTCAATAAAGAAATAAATGCTGAGGCTCTAAAACTTGAGTGGGATAAAAACTACTTAATGCGTCATCCCCGTATAACAAAAAAAATTACAATCAATGAATTCGGGAAATATCCTATTGATGTGATTGGAATGCAAGCACCATTTACTTTAAGCGGAAATCTAGAATTAATAAAAATAGGCTACGAATGTGGCTTCGGAGAAAAAAATTCAATGGGATTTGGATTGACTGAGGTTCTTAATGATTAGGATATTACCAAGATTACCAAATTACCAAGATTAACAAATTACCATGATTAACAAATTAGCAAGATTAGCAAATTAGCAGGATTGATAAGTTAGCAAAGCTAAAAAATTGTAAAGCTTGTAGACAAAGAGACATACTTTAAAAATAAGATTGGATGAAAAGATTAGCGAGGTTGTAATGATAAAAAATTGACTTTATGTAACTGACGTGGCGAAGCTGTGCCTTTTCTTTCATATATCTTAATCTTCTAAAACTTTTTTAATACAAATTATGCAACCTTAGTAATAAATAAAATTCAGAGTAAATTAAACTTATTACCCTTTAAAATAACAATTAGTCTAAAAGAATTTACCGCAAAGATAATTAAAGCAAAAAGAGCAAGAATAAAGTACTAAAGAGAGCGAGTGAATAAAAATGTAAACAAAAAAAATGCAGACGAGTGGCAAGTAAGAATGAATATATAATTTTCTAATATATCAGTTGAGTTTAATTGTATTTATGAAAGACTTCAAAATAAAATTTAAACGCCAATGCGAAATTTTAGGCATCATTTTGCATTCTCCAAATACTTATAAAATCACTGAGCTCGAAGATATGTTTGGTGTAAACAGTTTAACAATTAAAAGAGATTTACAAGAACTTAGAAGTCTCGGAATTTCAATTCATTCAAAAAAAGGAAAAGGCGTGAGTGTTTTTCAAAAGATAAATGACGACTTGATAAAAAATCTTATTATGCAATATGTGGGAGTAGCGGTAAATCAAAGTTCGTACAATAAAGCAACAAATCTTATGGTAAATAAACTTCATTACAAAGCACTTTCGTTTATAATTATTCTTCAGAGATGTATAGAAAGCAATCTTAAGGTAAAGATTGAATACGAAAAGCCGGAAGAAAAGAAAATCGAAGAAAGAATATTAGATCCTTATTGTATATTCCAAAGTGAAAATAATTGGCGATTGCTTGCAAATCACGAAAATATCATTAAACAATTTTTGCTGAATAAAATAAAATCCGTTCAACCGCTCAATAAAAAATTTAAGCCAATAGGACAAAACAAAATAGATGAAATTTTTTCTACTTCTTTTAAAAGTTGGCTGGGCAACGAACGTTATTTAGTCAAATTGAAATTCCTGCCGCCCTGGTCAGAAAGAATTAAACCTTCTCAATTAATGGAATCCCAAAAAGTAATTGAAAATCCGGACGGTTCAATTTTCTTTGAAACAGAAGTAAACTCCTTAAAAGAAATTGCAAGCTGGATTGTGAGTCGAGGTAAAGGAGTTATTGTTATTGAACCGCCTGAATTAAAAAAAATTGTAATTGACACAGCGAATGGTGTGCTTGAGAATTACAAGTAAGTATAAAAAAGTATCATTTAATGATACTGTTTAAAAAGAAATTAATTGCGAAATTCGACTTGTAATTTTACAGCTTCAAATTCAGCTATATAAATAAAATCAAATCACAAAAAATGGAGGAGCAAAAATGAAAATCCTACGTATGAACAAACTCGATAAATCTAATGGCGGAAAAACCTTAGCCTTTTTCGACATCGAGACTGATGATGGAATTTTAATCAAAGGCTTCAGGGTTGTCAATGGCAACAATGGTTTGTTTATTTCATCACCGGATGAAAAAGGAAAAGATGGTAAATACTACGAGACAGTTACACTTCCAAGAGAAATGAAAAAGAAATTAGAAAAAATGGCAATTGATGAATACAATACGAAGTGAGGGTATTATTACCAAGATTACCAAATTACCATGATTACCAAATTACCAGATTACCAAGATTAGCAAATTACCAAGATTAAATAATTGAAAAAGTAATCTATGATAAATTACTTTAATTCTTTAGATACTCCGTGTAAATCCGTGCTATCCGTGTCGCCCGTGTCCTATAAACGTGGGGATAGAATACGGATAACACGGACTACACGGGTAAGCACAGAGAAATAAAAAAGGTATAATAATGTTACACTCAGAATTGACAGAGAAAATTATTAAAGCGTTTTATAAAGTAAATGACACTTTGGGTTATGGCTTTTTAGAAAAAGTTTATGAAAATGCATTAAGAATTGAGTTACAGAGAATGGGATTAAAAGTAGAACAACAAAAAAATATAAAAGTGCACTATTTAGGTTATGAGATTGGGGATTACTATGCTGATCTTATAGTAAATGATTTGATAATTATAGAACTGAAAGCAGCAGAATCGTTATGTGAAGAGCACGAAGCACAATTAATAAATTATTTACGTGCAACCAATAAAAAGGTAGGACTATTATTAAACTTCGGTAAAAAAGCTGAATTCAGAAGAAAAATATTTACAAATAATAGAAAGCAATTGTCCGTGTAAGTCCGTGTTGTCAGTGTCGTCCGTGTTCTATAAGCGTGGATAGAACACGGATAACACGGACTACACAGATTAGCACGGAACGAAAGTGTTTATAAGTTATCATCAATAAAAACTAAACGGGTAGAACAATGAACCGTTTATCTTTTATTAAAAAAATACTTTTAGGAGCGGCGGGATTATCAATACCTACCAAGACTAATAGTGAAGGCAGGAAAATTTTTCTATCTAAATTTTACATAGCTGGTTTTTCATATTATGATGGTGATATTGCATTGAAAACCCTTAAAGAAAACGATAGGCTTATAATTAAATATGAACCTGATAATCCTTATGATCACCGCGCTTTAGAAGTTTATACTACTGATAGAAAAAAACTAGGCTATGTACCTCGTACAGAAAACCCAATACCCTCACGATTAATACGACAAAACATAAAGCTTACAGGAGAAGTGGAAAAAATAAATTATAATGAAGAAGATTGGAAAAAGGTGAAAATACGACTTTATATGGCAGTATAAATAAGTCCGTGTAAATCTGTGCTATCCGTGTTCTAAAAGCGTGGAGATAGAACACGGATTACGCGGATGACGCGGATTAGTACGGATAAATAGAATTGATAATTAAATAGGGAGGTGAGATGTGAGACACGAATTTCACGGCTTGCACCGTGTAATTTTCGAGGAATTAACACGGATTAAAAAATAATATGGAGGTAAAATGAGGTTACATTTTAATTTAACACCGAATAAGGAAATGGTTCCATTTGATTACCAACACTTTTTAATCGGTACATTTCATAAGTGGATGGGATGGAACGAGATCCATGATGAAATTAGTCTTTATTCATTAAGCTGGCTGCATGGTGGGAAAATGGTTAAAGATGGATTTAATTTTCCCAAAGGTGCAAAATGGTTTATCAGTTTTTGGGATGAAGAAATTGGTAAACAATTAATAATGAATGCTATGAAAGATCCTGTTGTGTGTTGTGGAATGCTAGTAAAAGAAATTCAGATTCAAGAAACTCCTCAGTTTGGTGCAAAGGAAAAGTTTATTGCTGCAAGTCCAATATTTATTCGTAAATATGATGAGAATAGGAAAGCAATTCATTTAACAACTAAAGATGATGATGTAGATTACTACTTAACTGAAACACTAAAGAAGAAATTAAAAACTGCAAATCTTAATTACGATGTAAAAGTAACTTTTGATAAAAGTTATTATAGTCCTAAGACAAAACTGGTAAAGATTAATGGAATTGAAAATAAAGCAAATTTTTGTCCTGTAATTGTTGAAGGTCATCCCGAAGCAGTTAAATTTGCATGGAATGTAGGAGTTGGGCATTCAACCGGCTGCGGGTTCGGAGCATTGGGATGAAAAAATAATTTTATTTTATCATAAATCAATTAAGTGAAATTATGGAGGTGAGATGCTGGATACAGTTTTACAAATAGGAAAAACTTTTCGTAATTCACCTGATGGTTTTAAATATCATCGATATATATTTTCATTAAGTGAAAAAGAAAAGGAAAAAGTAGCTTTTTATAGCATTCCAGTTCTTGAAGATTATTCGTTCGACTTAAATAATTGCACACCTATAATGAACGAAAATCTGAAACATAAGCTGTACTTTCTTAAATTTAAGACATCAGACCAAGATGGGGCTATAAAATATATTTATGGGGACATTTATTACGGGTTAAATAAAAGCGGTAAAGAATTTGGAAATTATCGGATTACTATAGACGCGTTTGAAAACGGAGTAAAATATTTAAAGGGTTCTAAAAATGAAGCACTTTTGAAATTCACAGACTCTTTTAGAAAGAATAAAAATGATATTCATAATCTTCTTAGAAGCATTAAAGCTGTTTTTTTACATTTTGATTTTGATAACAAGCATTGGTATGAAACCGATGCATTAGATGAGATTAATAAAATAATGATTAGCAATTTTACAAATACAGTTGAAAAAGATGGACATAAGGGTCTAGTATTTCAAAAAATGCTATACCGTACATTGTGCTCTGGGGATGAAAAAAATGATAGGCAATTCCCTTTATTTACAAATAGAAATAAATATAAATCAAAGTTGTTTAATGTAGAAGAAATAAAAAATTTGTTTTACGGTATTAATTATACTGAGAAACCAGCTATTACTCCATATAATTTCCATATTAATAATAAGGCGGCTGAAAAAATAAAAATTGTGATCCTTCCTAAAGCGAAGGATGACCGATTGACAGCAGAGGATTATGAAGATTTTTCAGTAACCCGCGAGGAAGTTATAAAGGCATCATACGAATTAAAAGACAATGATTGGTTGTTCTCACCTTTGTTAAATAATGTTAAAGAAAGTATGATAGCATTTGATGTTATTTTTGTTAAAGAAGGAGCAAGAACTGAAAATGATATTCTGGAAATAGCCGGTATTGAAAAGAGTTACATAAAAGAGTTAAATAATAGAATTAATAAAATAAAAAGTAATTTTGAACAGAGATTTAATAGACAATTTTTTATAGTAAATTCTTTTCTAAATATTTTCGATGATAAAACAAAGGCTTTAAAAAAGTATCAGAACCACCTTTACAAAACTCTTCCTAAAATATACAGCGGTAATTATTATAATGACCAGAATCTTCTGAATGCAACTATCGAGAAAATAGAATTTTCGGTACGGAATCAAGACAATCAAAATTCTTATACTGCCAATTACAAAGCAAATCAATTGATACAAGATTTTAGTTTTTTAACCACAATTCAAAATACACCAATAGAAGGAGAAAATCTTATGAAAATTTTAGAATCGCCGAGTTATAAGCTCGGCTTGTTATTGGGAATAATGTCTCGTCCTTTTGCTTCGTGGCGAAAGGATTGTCCGATAAAGTCTTTTGAGAAAAATTATGTGGGTAATTTAACGAGAAGAATAGCTTCCTTAGATGATCTAATTGAGTGTAAAGTCGATATCGACCAAAAACTGATAATGCATGGCAGAATTTATCCTGATATTAAAGAGGCATCCTTAACATTAGTAGAAGAAGTTAAATCCTTCAAGGGGAGATTTGATAAGAATGAATGTGCCTTTGGCTTCTTTGAGAGTTACTTTGCTAGCTCAAAGAAAAATGAAGAAGATAATCAAGAAGAAAATCAAATCGATAATTTAAATAATTAAGTGAGGTAAAAAATGGAAAATAATAATAACTCAATAGTTCAAACTAAGTCCGAGCTTCTATTTTTATACGAAAGCATTTATAATATTCCTAACGGCGATCCCTTCACAGGTGAACAAAGATATGATGAAGAAACAAAAAAAATTCTTGTGAGTGATGTTAGGATAAAAAGATATATTCGTGATTACTTATTCGAAAGAAAATATCCAATTTATGTTGTAAGTAATAAAGAGAGTATTGATCTTGATGGAGAAGGTTCTGAGGCGGCAAGAAGATTTAAAAAACTACAACAGACATTTAAGAATTTAACAGAACCAGAAAAAATATTATTACAATGTATCGATGTAAGGCTCTTTGGTGGTATTGTAACTATTAAAAAAGCTAAAGGTAAAAAGAAAGCTGAACCTTCATCAGATGAAGAAGATGCCGCTGCTTTTAATTTAACTGGACCAGTACAATTTGCTTTATTAAATCCTTCTCTTAATGAAGTTGAACTTAGAATACATCAGAATACTTCAGTCTTTTCATCAAGTGAAGAAAAGAAACAAGGCGCTATCGGTACTACAACTGTTGTTCCCTATGCAATAAATCAAATTCACGGATGGATAAATTCCTATTCTGCAAAATACACAAACCTTTCAGATACTGATGTAAATATTATGTTCAAAGCATTGTGGGAAAGTATTAATAATGTAAACACTCGAACTAAAGCAAATCAAAACTCACTATTGCTGTTGCAAATAATCTATTCGGAACCGAATAAAAAATTATATGGCTTGGATAGATTAATAAAAATTAATACCAAGATTAACGACGAAGTGGAAAAGAAAGGTGAACAGTTACGCTCATTAGAGGATTTTAAATTTGATTTTAGCGGATTATTCTCTATAGCTAACAATGATATAGTTCAAGAAATACGATACTACACAGAGTCAAGCAAAATAAAGAAATCTTTGATCCAGAGACAAAAAAAAGAAAAATCAAAATTCAAGGAACTAAAATTATCTGAGATAAATTTCGATGGTGAGGCTAAAAAATGAAAGGGTTTCAGTTGAAAATTGAAGGCAACTGGGCTCACTTTAAGAAACCGGAAACTAATAATAATCCATTAACCCATGATTTTATTACAAAGACTGCTTTTATCGGGCTGCTCGGCGCTGTTTTAGGTAAGGATCGTGATGAAATGAAGGAGTTATTTCCTGTGCTTAGTGATGATATTCTTTACGGTGTTCAGTTATTAAATTCAGTAAAGAAAGAATCGTGGGGATTTACTTTGCGAAAAGCGGTCAACCTATTTGAGAAAGCGCCAAAGAATATGGAATTTTTAAAGCATCCGAAATATTTAGTATCTATCGCCTTAAAGAATCAGCGTTCTGAAAAAGTATTTGATTCTTTTTTAACTGCAGTTAAAAATAGTGAGGCGCAGTTTACCCCAGTTCTTGGACTACACAATTGTCCAGCTAACTTGTATTATTTCTCAGAAGGTGAATTCTCTGATTTACAAAATGGTAGATTTACTGCTAAATGTTTTATATCCAAAAATCATAGAGTTGTGGATATATCACTTACAAAACATTTTAGAGTGGGTTTGGATAAAATACCAACATACCAGAATAATGATTTTTGGAATTTGCCAGAGAAATACAAGGAAGTTATATATCCTGCAGCTGGCAATGAAATTATAGTTGAAGGAGAATATTATTTATATAAAAGTAAAAATAAAGAGGAGGAATATTGGTGGTTAACTTAGGTGAATATTTATCACATAGTAACCCAAACAAAAAGTTAATCGATCATATAAATGGAGTTGTTGCGGGTGTAAAAAGAAGAACTGATTCAAAGGTAGCTGAGTTATCTGCTATCTTTCATGATATTGGTAAAATGAATCCATACTTTCAAGAAAAACTAAAGACAGGTAAAACAAAACGGTATGCTAATCACTCGTATTTATCCGCTTACATTTTTTTATGCTATTTAAAAGAAAATTATAAACAGGTTATAGATTATTTACATGGAAATGACAATTTAATAAGCTCTGTATTGGCATTAATTACACATCATCATGGGGATCTTCCTGATTTTCCCAAGATCTTGGATGACTCCGAAAAAGAAAAACTTAGTTCTTTTTTAAGTGAAGTGCTGAATCTTCCGGCTTCTGAATATTTGGACAAGTATTTTCCTCATGTTTCATTCAATCTTAATATTCCATATAAAGATATAATTTTGGATGATATATCTAACAAAATTTGTCTTATAACACAGAAATCGGAAAAGGATCCACTAAATTTTTTCTTTACAACTCGATTTTCATTTGCTTCATTAATCACCGCTGATAAAGAAGATGCTAGCAATTTTATATCTACTTCTGATTTAAGGAATTTTTGTAAGACATTTAATAGTAATCTTAAAAACTATATTAGCAATTTTAGGAATGATAGCGAAATTAACAAGATTAGAACTGAGATTCGTGAGGAAGCAAAATTAAACATTAAAAGTCTTCTGGGTAAGGGTTATAGAATTTTTTCCCTTACTTCACCGACAGGCTCGGGCAAGACAGTGATACTTTTGAGTTTAGCTGGTGAAATTTTGAAAAGTAAAGGCGATTATCGAATCATATACGCATTACCTTTTCTTTCTATCACTGAGCAAGTGGAATCTATTTGTAACGACATATTTAAAGAGAATAGTAACAGTATAGTTAGGATTGATTCAAAAGCTGAGAATAAATTATTTGAAGTATACCAGAAAGAATTAGATGCAGACCCTCAAGCAAATAAAAAAATAATCAATGCCCAATTTGCGGATGATCTATTTGATCATCCTTTTATAATAACTACTTTTGTAAAAATATTTGAAACGTTGTTAAGTAATAAAAACTCAACTTTGCTTAAGCTTCCAAATTTTTCAAGAGCAATTTTTTTGATAGATGAGATTCAGGCTTTACCACCAAGACTTTATGGCTTTTTCGTAGCATTACTTGATATATTCTGCAAGAAATATGATTCTTATGCAATTATTTCTACCGCTACGATGCCATATTTTGAATTACCATCAAATAATAAACATGATTTAACAAAATTCTTCGGAAGTTATACTGTACCCCCAGAATTAGTGTCATTAAATTACTTTAGTTCCAAAGTCTTTAACAGATACAAAATGAAAATAATCAGTGAAAAAATAGATATTGATAGACTTGCTTCTCTAATAGTAGAAAATGATTCCTCTGCATTAGTAATACTAAATACTATTGAAGATACTAAATCATTGTTTTCTAAGTTGTGTGAACTTAAATCAAAATTAAAATTAATTTTGTTAAATACTCATTTTACACCGTCAGATAGAAAGAAAAAAATTCGAGTTGCAAAATGGTATTTAAAAAAGAAAACAAAGGTCGTTTTAATATCTACTCAACTTATTGAAGCGGGAGTAGACATAGATTTTCCACTCGTATACAGAGACTTTGCACCAATTCCAAACCTTATTCAATCCGCAGGCAGAGGTAACAGAAATGGTTTAGTAAAAGAGGGTGCACAAATTGTTATCTTTCAATTAGTAAAAGGTGATTATGATAGGGCATCTTTAATCTATAAAGGAATGGATCGAGATATCTTATCTTTTTCTAAAATACTTTTTCTAATGAGTGATATTGATGAAGCTAGACTATTAGAAGTTCAAAAAAAATTTTTTCAGTTTACACAGCAAAATTTAATCTTTGGACAACATAATGGGACTGATCTGATTGATGAAATAAAAAAGATGGCTTTCGAAAAAGTTGGTCAATTTAAACTAATTAATGAAAGAGAATACGGAGAGGAGATACGGTATTATATACCTCGAAACAAAAATGACAACGAGTTTGAAATACTTGAGCGATTATATGAGGAATTACAAAATATTATGTACAACGATTTTGAAAAGAAAAAAGTGAAATGGATTGAAATCGAAAATCAGTTGAAAAAAATGTCAGATAGAATTGTGCAGGTAAGAATAAAATCAAAAGATGTTAAACCAGTCGCTGATAAAGACCCCTGCTTTCAAATTTATAAGTTGTCAACTGGATATAGTTCAGCAAAAGGGGTGGAATTATCAAGTATTAATCAAATATTATAATAATATAATCGACACTTGCATTCGATTACGAAAACCAATTAAAATAATTACAGAGTAGCAAAGCTCGTATATCTTTATTTTGTTGGAATTTATATTATCATTACCTATATTTTGTAATAGATAGAACACATTATTCTATTATAAACTATAATTAGGTAAAAATGAGCGGACTATTAAAATTATTTGCAGAAAAAGAGTTGTTCACTTTTGACCAGGCTTTGCAATATTCTACAACATCAAAAGCAAGTTTATCGCGGTTGCTTAATAAATATATTAACCAAAACAAAATACTTAAGATAAGAAATGGACTTTATTATTTAATCCCATTTGGTAAATCTACCGTTACTCCTAATCCTTATAAAATAGCTGCTTCACTAACTACTGATTATTATCTGGCGTATCACACTGCATTGGAATTACATGGAGTAGCTTATACAACTTTTAATATTAAATACATTGCTGCAAAAAAATTATTTAAACCTTTTTTCTATAATGAAATAACTTACCAATCAACCAAAGCAATAAATGACAATCTTAATACTGGAATAGTAGAGCTGTTGATTGATAATCTTTTGGTAAAAGTATCTGACCGAGAAAGAACATTAATTGATTGCTTAGATAGAATGAATTACTGCGGTGGTATCGAGGAAACAATAAAAAGTCTACGCAACTTTCCGTCTGTAAATTTTAATAACTTATATAAATACTTAACTAAACTTAATCGTAAAATATTATTCTCAAAAACCGGCTGGCTACTTCAACTATTGCAAGATAGATGGAACGTAGAAAACAAATTCTTAGATAAATTGAAGCGACATGTATCCAAACGTCCTATGTACCTTTATAACTTGGAAGGATTTGAATATAAGTACAACTCTTTTTGGAATTTGATGATCCCTTCCAACATCAACAACATGTTAAAGGGAGTATAATTTGCAAGCCTATACCAGCAGTCAACTTGAAAATACACCTTTTGGTCATCTCCATATTGTTGAAAAGGTATTGCGCATGATTAAACTTCTTGAGGAAATCAATCGCTCCGATTTTCTTATGAAGTCGCTGGCTCTCAAAGGCGGAACGGCACTTAATCTTATTTATTGGGACCTTCCACGTTTGTCTATAGATCTTGACTTCAATTACGTCGGTCAGATTGAAAAAGATAAAATGCTCAACGATAGAAACAAAATAACTGACCTCATTTTTAACATAGCTTCTTTTCTAGGTTACTCATTCAACCATCAAAAAGATAAATATGCTCAAGATCGATTTATATTATCTTATGATAAATTCAATGGTGGTAATGAAACAATAGAAATTGAAATTAACTATATGCTTCGTGTTCCTCTATTCGCCCCGAAAAAAAATAAGCCCAAAATAATATTGAATAAATTCCATATACCTTCAGTTGTTTCTTTATCTTTTGAAGAGATAGCTGCAAGTAAATTTACTGCTCTCTTGTTTCGTGCAACTCCTCGCGATTTATTTGATGCCGTCGAAATTGTGAAAAGTAAAAGCATGTTAAAATATAGACTTCTTAAATCTGCTTTCATTTTTTATTGCTCTATTCAAAGTGATAATTTTGAGAAAATCACACAAAAATTGTATAGAAGAATTTCAAATCACGAAATAAAAACTAATTTACTTCAAACATTGAGAAGGGGTGTTCACTTTAAACTGAAAACAGCTTTTGAAATCTTAGATCCTTTTATCGATAGACTACTTAGATTTAACAAAAAAGAAAATTTATATTTAACGCTTTTCTCAAATAAGGAATTTAAACCCGAACTTTTATTCAAGGATAATATTAAAAAGATTAAAAACCACCCTCGTGTTCCTTGGTTATTCGAAAAATAAAATCTATTTCCTGAGTTAGATGTGAAATTTTCACTTTATCATCCATTATAAACAAATTGTTAAAAGAACAGAATATGAATTGTACTGATTAGCATTGAATAAAAACCGTGTAAATCCGTGTTGTCCGTGTTCTAAAAGCGTGGAGATAGAACACGGATTACGCGGATGACGCGGATTAGCACGGATAAAAAAATAAGGAGGTAAAATGAGGTTAACACTTGATTATGAAATAACTCCCGATGTAATTCCCAAAAATTATGGTCGTGGATTTATTTCTCTAATTAAAAAACTTATTGAAGAAACGGATCCATTACTTTTCAATTGTTATTATAATCAACACAAATTAAAACCTTTCACTTTCGGAACATATTTCCCTGAGCTGCAAGGGAATGAAGGCGACAAGTTAAATGTTGGAAAAATTGTTAAAGTAAATTTTTCTACGTCTTCAATTCAACTTGCAACAAATATTTACAATGGATTTTTGAAAGTGAAAGAGCATACCTGGCAAAACAACGGAAGCTCAATTAATTTCAGACCGTTGAGAGCTTACCTCCAGTCGAATAAAAAAATTAACAAAGAAAAGATTGTTGTAAAAACACTTTCGCCGTTACTTGTTAATAATATAGGGGATTCCAACAAATTTTTGCTGCCAGGTGAAGAAGGATTTTTAGAAGGATTGGAATTTTCAGTCCGTGAATGTGCAAAAGAATTTTTGTGTGACGATTCTAATTTTCCGTTTGAGTTTGAGGTAAAGGCATGGAAAAGAAGAGTTCTTTATCATTACAAAAAAATGCCAAGTACAACTGGAATGTTTACAATTAAATCCAAACCTGAGATACTCCAAATGATTTACGATGTTGGACTTGGAGTTCACCGCTCTCAAGGTTTCGGAATGCTGGAGGTGGTGGGATGAGTGAAGAAAAAAATGTAATAACTCTTTATCCTTCTAATTGGCTGTATAATGCTAGTGTAATCGGTTTTATCAATTCTGTTGAAACCGTTGAAAAAGAAATTGATATAAAAAATTCTTTAAAAAATACCGGTGCAGTAATCTTAGATTTACCTCTTTTTAGTATGTTAAATATAAAAACCAGGTATTTCGATGAAAATAAGGATAGTCGCGTTTCATCAATTTATAGAAATGCAGTATATCGTAATTATTTAACCACCGAAGATGAAAAAGTACTTTTTTATGACTTTGTCAAATCATTAGATAGAGTTAAGCAAGGTGATAATTGTGATTTTTGCAATAATGGATATTTCTTAACAAATGAAGATTCAACAAGAATAAATAACAAGCAGAAAAGTGATAAAAAATTTCTAAGTAGAATAACAAATTTTAATTTTGTTCATAACCAAGATTTAGGCCCAGCACCAGAAAAATTTCCAAATTCATATTGGAATAACAACCACGGAATTAAAATCTGTCATTTATGCAGTTTCTTAGAAATTCATCATCATTTGGCAATTACAAAACTTACAAATTTATCTCAAGTCTTTATTAACGTACCCTCTTTTCGCCTGATGTACGACTTGAATAAACTTGTAAAAGAATTGTATGGCAATTCATCCCAAGAAGAGAATAAAAAAATTAGAGAGATACTTGCTACTACAATAATTGAATACACAAGAAAAATACAGAGTGTTCTTGGTGTTTGGACAACTATGAATATTGAAATTGTACACAAGTATAAAATCAAAAATGACAAAGGAAAGTTAGAAGATAGGATTGAGTTCTTTTCGCTGCCATCGGATGTAATAAAAATAATATCTGATAGAAATATTTCTAATATTTTATCTGATTTAGCAGAATTTAAAATTTTAAATATAGTTTTAGATGAGAAGTTTTCTTTCTTAACTGAGATAGGATACAAACTATTGCGAGAGGGTACAAAAGACTATAATAACAGAAATGAAAAATTTATAAGTAGTATTCTTTACCAACCGAAGAACCAATATAATCCTACCTCAACCGCAAACAAAATATTGAAATTATATTCGTTGATTGAAGATAAATTAAAAAGGAATTAGCTATGGAAGAAAAATTAGAAATCCTAAATAAGCAATTGAAAGATTGCCAGCCCGTTCTCAAAGATTTTGAGAACTATTATAACGAACTCAATCAAAAATATGAAGAGTTCCAAAAACTAATTGAGTATGCTGCCGAACTCAAAAAAGATGAAAAGGAATTTGAAAATCTTTACAAACGAGTTGCAGGAAGAAATGCTTCGAGTTTAGTTGATAATCTTACCAGAAAAGGATATGCATTAAAAAAAGAACTAGGAGATGCATTTGAAAACATGGGCTATCGTTTGCTTGAGCAAGCTAGAGCTGGTAAAAAAGATGATGTTTACTATGGTATACTTAGGATATTTGTAGCAAACAAAAGGAAATTTCCGGATGAATTAGTAGAAGTATTCAAACCGATATACTCTGAGGAAATGTTCAAAGTATTCATCTTCTCTTTTTTAAGCGGAATAATCGGGAAAGAAAAACAATTAGAAAATAATTAAAGGAGCTATAAAATGAAGAACATAACATTAACAATGATTTTTGAAGGTTCAGCATTGAACCGCGATGAAAAAGTAGGTGGTAACATTCTTTCAATTAAAAAAATGAATGTTAACGGTGAAATTAAATCTTACATCGGTAAACCAGCTATCAGACACTATTTGTTTGAAACTTTGCAAAAAGCTTATTCTGATAATTGGGAAGGAGCTAAATTAACAGGTCAAGGTCAAGTAGTACAATTTGATATTGCTGAGGATGATATTTTAACTAAATCAGAATTAGATGCATTTGGCTATATGTACACAATTAGTGGAGATAATTCTATTACAAGAAAAAGTCCGGTGGGTATAACAAAAGCAATTTCTACATTTTCTTATGAACAAGATATTGCCTTTTATGCAAATCACGATTTAGTAGGCAGAGCAATAAAACAAGGAAACAGCGTTAAACCAAATCCTTATAACAAAGAAGAACATACCTCTCTTTATAAATTTAGTGTAACACTTGATGCAAAAAAATTTGGAGAAGATATATGGATTATGAAAAATAAACATTACGAATATCAAAAAAATGATTTAAACTTCTTAAATATTGAAATTGCTTCTCCTAAATCAATTATTCTTGAAAACGTTGAGAGCAAAGAAGATGAAAATGGCGATATTTTCTATGAGATACAGGTTCAAAAACAGAACAGGAAGATTATTATTAATGGGAATGAAATAATCGTTGATTATGATTTAATGAAAAAAAGTAAAATCAAAAAGTCTGAAGATACGAAGTTAAACTTTATCCCAGAAATTGTAAAAGTTTCTCAAAAAGATGATAAAGAAAAATTAAAAAAGGAACAGCAAAAAGCTTCTAACGATTTTGAAATAATCGACTATGAAGAGAATGAAGAAGAAAAAACTTATACTTTCTCTGTATCAAGAAAACCAATCTATTCCAGTGGCGATAAAACATTAACTTTAGAATTAGGGGCTGTAAAATCTTTCGAGATAAAAAACAAAAATGGGAATGAATATGAAATAGAGAGAGGAAAAATTAAAATTGAGAGCATATCATCTAACGGACCTTTTAAAATAACTTTTTCATTGAAAGACGATGAAAAACAAAAAAGAATTAAAAATATTCTAGAGGTGTTCAAAAATGGTCTATGCGCCCAATCCAGTGGCGAAGCTAATACAATCGTTCCATTATTTATTATTGCTAGTGGAGTGAAAATCCCTTCCCCCATTTTTCATAGTTATATTGACGTTAAAAGAGAAGACGACAAGTTCAAAATAATCGGCATTAAAGATTGTTTGAGTAACGGATGGATAGATGGTCAAGTATACATACAAGATTGCGAAAGAATTCCGGTAGATATACAAGATGGAAAAGTAACCAAAGATTGGAATACATTTATGAAAAGCCTCAATAATAAAGAAGAGGATAAAAATGCATCTTCTACGAATTAAAATCTATCAACCAAATGCACATTATAGGCTACCCTTTGCGTATCAAAGGAGGCATACTTATCCACTGCCTCCTTATTCGACAGTAATTGGCTTTCTGATAAATGTGCTTGGTATTTGGAATCAAGAAGATAATTTCTATAAAGAGGGGATTAGAAAACTAAAAATATCACTTGCAGGAAAATTTGACAGCAAGATAACCGAATACATTTGGTTCAGGAATATGAGCAAGAAGGCTCATATTGGTAGATTTAGTTATGTTGAAAATAGAGAAAACAATGGAACTATTGAACATCCCGGCGGGCAATCTCCGATGAGGATTGATGTGTTAAACGATGTTCATTTGCTAATATATTTAGGACACAAAGACATTGATGTGCTGAAAAGAATAAGCGAAGAAATTTCTAATCCTATAAATAGATTGGAAATCCTTCATCTCGGCCGTGCCGAAGACTGGATTATTTTAGAAGAAGAACCAAAGTTGCTTGAAGATTCACAATTAGCTTACGAACAACACGGCGGTAACTTTAAACATTTTTTCTGGATACCTCAGAATTTTTATGTCCTCGAAAATGAAAGTTGGAAACTAGTTAGTAATGATAGCTTCGAAGGATTGTTATATAATCTACCAACTTTCAGCTCAATAGAAGGTTATGAAGAAAATTTTAACCGGCACGGGAAAAGAACTTTTGAGTATGTACGAACTAAATTAAATGACGGATTAATTATTGGTCAAAAACTGATGATTGATAAAGAATTAAACCTACCAATTTTTTTAGGTGATCTAAATGGCAGAAACTAATTATAAAATTTGGGCTAAAAGTCCATCGGGAGATAGTGAAAAAGGAATATCGCTTTATCAACATATAAAAGATATTCTTAACAATCTTGATAAACTAAAGAAATTCATAAATAATGATAAATTATATGAGCTAATCAAAATATCCGTGTTGCTGCACGATTTAGGTAAGGCATTGCCTTATTTTCAAATCAGAAGTGTTGGTAATAAAAACTATAAACCATTTAATGTATCGTCAAACATCCCACATTCAATCTTTTCATTGTTTTTAATCAATAAAAAGAAATTGAAGGAATTAATTAATGAGTTAGTTCAGCAAAAAGCAGATGAGTATACTCAATTCGTTTTGTCTGCTGTAGCTTATCATCACTGGCGTAATAATTTTGAAGAAGTAATTCGTTATTCGAATAGTGACATTAACAAATTTCGGAATTCTAATTTCATCGAGGAAATAATAGAAAATCTCCAAGAGGATTTGCAAAATATTTTCAACGGCAAAATTGACTTAATTCAATTCGATGAAATTATGGCAAAGGAAATTTTAAATGGTTCACAAATTCAAAATTATGCTGTACCCCCATATAATTTATATTGGCTACCAATGCGATTATCTTTCGAAGAAGTTAATGTAATAGAGTGGGTTAAAATTGCAGGCTTCTTAATGCGTTGCGATCACTTTGCTTCTTTTTGCGAAGGAGAAAATAATTTTGAATACAAAATTGAAATACCAGGATTAGAATATAATCAAATAAAAGAGAGAATCGTAGCAGCTATTCAAGAAAAAATTGGTAATGAGACTAAAATAAATCTTTGGCAAGCAGAATTAATTGAGCACAGGAATCTAAGTAATAAAAATGTTATCCTCATCGCTCCGACCGGTAGTGGTAAAACAGAATTTTCTTATCTATGGTCAAAAGGTGAGAAAACATTTTATACATTGCCTTTGCGATCAGCGGTAAATCAAATATACGATCGCTCAATTAAATTATTTGGGGAAGATAAAACTGGTTTGCTGCATTCAGATGCAGATGTTTACTTACTTGGCGACGGTAATGAATCTGAAAATATTGATTCATATAGCTTATCCCGACAATTAAGTTATCCTTTTATGATTTCCACAGGCGACCAGTTTTTCCCTTATGCATTAAGACCACCTTCTTATGAAAGAATCTATGCAACTTTTTCTTACTCAAGATTAGTGATTGATGAAGTACAAGCTTATAATCCTAAAGCTGCTGCAATAGTTGTAAAGTACCTTCAAGACATTCATAAAATGGGCGGTAAGTTTTTACTGATTACCGCTACATTACCTACTTTTATTAAGCAAGAATTAGAAAAAAGAATAAAGAATGAAAGTGAAGAGACTACCGACTTCAAAGTGGTTGATTATTATGACCAAAATGAGACTTATGCAAGCATAAAAAAACATAAGTTGACTTTTATACTAGAAAAAAATAAAGAAAAAGAATATCAATTCTCTGATAAACTCATAAAAGACATTGTTTCTAAAGCAAAAGAAAATAACGGTCAAAGGGTTTTGGTAGTCGTTAACACTGTAAAACTTGCAATTGATACATTTGACAAAATTCAAAAATTAATCGAAAAAGAAAAAGACTTTTATATTGAACTACTCCACTCCAGATTAACTTTTGAAAAGCGACAAGAAAAAGAAAAAGGAGTTAAGAAAGAATTTTCAAATCCTAAACCCGAAGACGAACATAAACCTAAAATAGTTGTAGCTACGCAAGTTGTAGAAGCATCATTAGATTTAGATGCAGACATTCTTTTTACAGAACTCGCTCCAATGGATTCATTGATTCAACGAATGGGAAGAGTATTGCGGCGTTACAAAAATGAATCACCAAATTCTTTGGAAAGTCCGAACGTATTTATTATTGTTTTTGAAAACGGAATTGAATCAGGAGGACATACAGTATATTCAAATGATTTAATTGAAATTACTTTGAAGTTGCTCTCTAATTCACTTGATGACTTAAAACAAAATTGGTTTGACAAAAATGGATATTACAAGAAAAAAGGAAATGATTGGCGTAGTCCCAAGACTGTTGACCAGTTTTTCAAAGCAATTAAAAAAATGGAAGAAGATGATTTCAAATTATCTGAGTCTCAGAAAAAAGAATTAGTAGAAAAACTATATAATAAAGATTTATTTGCAGAATCAGGAAGTTATCTATCAGATTTTTACAAAACACTTGATATTCTTGATGCTGGATTTATGGCCGAAAGAAAGGAGGAAGCACATCGCATATTTAGAGAAATTTCAAGCATAACAATTATACCTTATTCACAGCTGGATGAACTAAAAAACGCTTTAGAAAATTTCTTTAAAGAGAGTACTGAAAAGAAAAATCTTTATCTCAAATTCAAAGAAAAAATATTGAATAAATTTGCTCTTAATGTTTCTTTCCCTAAATGGCAATACGACGCAGTTAGATTTAGGGAGGATATTAGACTTAGTTACAAGTTGGAATTTAGTGAAAATAATTTTTCGAACTCTCAGCTTAACATATTAAAAAAATGGTGTAAGAATATTTTTGTTGTTGAAGTAAAAGATTACGATCCTAAAAAAGGAATTGTTGAGTATAGTTTCCCAGATTATGATCCTTTTATTTAATCATAGCAGAATTCTCGTGGCTAACAGTCCAGTTAGTGTCTATATTGCTTAGAAAAGTTGTTATCTTACAATATTAATATTTTACAATCATGCATCAGTTTAAAATGATGAGGAAATTTATGGAAAAGTTCAACTTAAGTGAAATTAAAGAACTTTCCCGGCGCCAATATCATGACATCTGGCAGAGATACAATGCCGGCGAGCCTCTCGAAGAAGAGGAAAAAATTATTGCAGAACTTATGGCCGAACACGAAGAATTTTATGACGACTGGAATTCAACTGACTTTGATTATGAGTACAGCCCGGAAAAGGATGAAGTAAATCCGTTTCTCCATTTAATGATTGATACTGTTGTAATGAACCAAATTTTAGCCAACGATCCACCGCAAACAAGATTTACATATAACAAATTGACAGCGCGGGGATATTCACATCTCGAAGCAATCCATGAAATTGCCGCCGTTGTAGTCGAAGAAATCTGGAATATATTGCATGAAAAAAGGCCATTTGATGAAAAAAAATATGTAAGTAAGTTGAAAAAGCTAAAATAAACAACGTATCCAAACAATCATCCCAATCCTCCAAGCTTGGTAATCTTACATTTTGATATTATTATTGATAAGAATGAATCATATAAACGTTACCCCAAATCACCACCCCACATAAAATCATGGAAAGTTGGTGATGGATATCGGGCAATTATAAAGTTCTTTGAAATATTTATACCTTTTGCAAGTGATTCTAACTGCTTCTTATCTTGTATGGTTGCTCTTTCTTTTACTTCTATTGCAGTATTCCCGTTAAGAATGAAATCTATCTCTTTGCCGGTTTTTAATGAATAATATTGTAAGTCGCCATAAAACTTTAACTGGTTGAAAACAGCATTTTCAAATTGAATTCCGCTGCTTACTTCTACAAGCTGATTTAGCAGGCCATTGTCACAAATAAATATTTTTGGAGCTTTTACAATTTCTCTATCACGGTTTTTTGAAAATACCGGCACCCGTTTGATTACAAATGTATTTTCAAGCAAATCTAAATAATTATAAACTGATGGTCTAGAAATGCCTGTAAGTGATGAAAGTTTAGAATAATCAAGGCGGGTGCATACCCTTGTTGCAACCATTTTAAGAAGATTATGCAAATTTTTTTGATCTCTTATATCTGCAATATTTTTTATATCAATGTTTAAGTAAGAACTGAGGATATCATTTACAATATCTTTTTTATCAGATATGCTTTTTGATAATACAACTTCCGGAAAACCGCCGAAACGAATAAATTCATCATAATATTTTTTTAACCGTTCATATTCGGCAGCTATAAATTTTTTCCATTTCTGTTTGTCAGAATATTCAATATCCTTAAAAGTTAAAAACTCTCTAAAATTTAGTGTATATAACTCAAAAACTTTTTTTCTGCCGGCTAAAGATTCACTAAATAAATTTTTAATATAATATGTACTTGAACCTGTAATAACAAATTTAATTGGGTAATTGTCATAAAGATATTTTATTACACTTACTATATCGGGAAGCAGTTGAACTTCATCAATCGCTATTAAAGTTTTTTTAGTAAAGTTTATTCCCCTTGTACTTAAAGCAGTAATGATGTTTTCATAGTTTTTTTCAGAAAAAAGTTCTCGGTTATCTATTCGCTCAAGATCAATGTAAATCTTATTATTGGTTTTGAAGTCTTCAAGAAGTTTTTTGAGTAATGTTGTTTTACCAGTACGCCTTAAACCTGTTATAACTGTAATGTATTTTTTTGAAAGATGATCCTTTAATTCGGAATATATTAGTCGCTCTTTATAATAAACCATTTTTTAACTTCCTTACTATTTGCTAAAGCTAATTTACAAATAGTATTACTAAATGTAAAGTTTGTTTTACAAATAGTAAGAAGGATTTTTTATACTAAACAATATAAAATATAGGTTTTTTGAACGAAAGGAATAGGACACGGACAACACGGATTACACAGCTTGCCCCGTGTACTTTACGGGGGATTCACACTGATTAATTAAATCCGTGAAAATCCCACTTAAAATTCACGAGTAGGGTGTATAATTTCTGTTTGTTAGAGGGTAATTTCTACCCCATGCTTTATTATTTCGGAAGCAATAATATTATTTTCATTAAAATCTTCGGGACGGAATGTGATGGGTTCAATGCGGGTGTCTATACCCCATGTTAAAATTCCAACATTAACATTATCCTGAAACCGATTCCCACTGAAGGAAGACGAAACGAGCGCTATATCAATGTCACTTTCTGCCGACGCCGTTTCTAAAACTTGTGAACCGAAGATATAAGCTTTTTCTATTTTATAGATTTTGTTCACTTTTGCAAGATATTTTTTTACTGTATTAATTAATTCTTTATGCATTTTAATAACCAATCTTTTGTTTCGAGTACTTTGTTGAATCTTATTTGAGTGAACTCTTTTGTGGCTGTTTTATACAACGTGAATTTTTCATCAGGATACTGTGTATCTATCTGGAATTGATTTAGCTCCTGAAATAAGATTAGTTTTGAATCGTCAAGAGTAAGTTTTCCAATTTCTGCGAGTCTTAAAAGATTATGTGTCTTAGGCGGGTGATTATTTGTTACTTTTACAACAACAGCTTTTAACAATTTCTCAACACATAAGTGGCAGAGAAACAAACAAAAGTGATAATTTTTACCCGAATTGAATATATCGGCGGCAGTATTAAAATCAAGTTCTGCCGAATCAACCCAGTATCTTATTTGTTTCTCTGTATCCATTGTTATTTATTCTATTAATAAAAAATTACTTAAAAATAAATAATTATCAAAGCAGTTATCTTTTCTAAAACTTCCAAAATAAACGATATGAAAAAATCCAAACTACCTTATACCCAGATAAACCTTCGAGCAACAACCTCAATATAAAAAAAGTAGAAGTAATAGAGATAATTGCCGGTAAAAAGGAATACAGAACAGTAAAAACAACAGTGAGTAGAGGAGGCACATGAACCTTGTGTATTATTACATAAATGTGTATTCGAAACCAGCTATTATTATTTAGGGCGCTGATTTCACAGCCTGCCCTGTGCATTTTATTTGGGACTCACACTGATTAATTAAATTCTTCTAATTTTTTTAGAAAAAAGTTCTCTGTTATTTATCCATTCAAGATCAGTGCAAATCTTATTATTGGTTTCGAAGTCCTCAAGAAGTTTTTAGAGTAATGTTATTTTACCAGTTCGCCTTAAACCACTTATAACTGTAATGTATTTTTTTGAAAGATGATCCTTTAATTCGGAACAAATCAGTCGTTCTTTATAATAAACAATTTTTTAGCTCCTTTACTATTTGCCAAAACTGATTTACAAATAGTTAGAAGGTTTTTTATACTAACATTTTTTCAACAACAAAAGAAGTAGAACACCGACAACACTTATTACCTTGATAATTTAGTAATCTTGCTAACTTGGTAATTTTGCTAATTTGGTAATCTTGCTAATTTGGTAATCTTGGTAATCTTGCTAATTTGCTAACCTGGTAATAAACATGACCGGCACCCAAATATCATATTATTTCCTTTGCCAACGTAAGCTTTGGTTGTTTACACATCAAATCGATATGGAACAAACTTCTGATACAGTTGCAATGGGTAAGTTCATTTCAGAATCAACTTACGAACGCCAAAAACATGAAATTCATATTGCAGACGATGAAGACGAGATTGTTATTGATTTCTATGATGCCAAAAACAAAGTAATTCACGAAGTGAAAAAATCTGACAAGATGGAAGAAACACACATTTGGCAAGTGAAATTCTATATCTACGTTCTTGAAAAAAAAGGAATAGAAGGAGTAACAGGTGAAATTGATTATCCAAAACTACGTCAAAAAATTAATGTTACATTGAAAGATGACGACAGAAAAAAACTTGAAGAAATTAGAAAGGATATTACAAAAATTTTATCTATGGAAACCCCGCCTTCAACCATTAATAAACCATTTTGTAAACAATGCAGCTATTACGAACTGTGTTATGTTTGATTATTACCAAGATTAGTTATTACCAAATTACCAAGATTATTTATTACCAAGTTACCAAGATTGTTTATTACCAAATTAATATGTATGTAAAATTAGTAGATGGATTTAACAATATTATAATATTATTTCAATTAATGGAGAAGTAATTATGAAAATAAAAAATTTGAGGACCTTAAAGTATGGCAAGATGCACGTATTTTTACAAATGAAATTTATAGATTAACATCAAATAATAATTTTAAAAAAGATTTTGGATTAAAAGATCAAATTCAACGTGCTTCAGTTTCAATTATGAATAATATTGCGGAGGGATTTGAAAGAGATAATAACAAAGAGTTTATAAAATTTTTAATTTATTCTAAAGGTTCGGCAGGAGAAGTACGTTCGCTAATATATCTTGCATTCGACCTTCAATATATTTCGAATGAAGAATTTATAAAAATAATTGAACATTCAATTGACATAATAAAATAAATTTCCAAATTCATCAGCTATTTAAAAACAAATATCAAAACAAGAAATTAATGATAAAGTATTATAAAAATAGACCAAATTAATAATCAGCAAATCTTATAGCTTATTAATCTTGCTAATTTGCTAATCTTAGTAACCTGGTAATCTTGGTAACCTGGTAATCTTGGTAATTTGGTAATCTTGGTAATTTGGTAATCATGGTAATTTGGTAATCTCGGTAATTATTCAGTTTTTTGTTGATTATATTTGAGAAGGATAATTTGAAAATGATTAAAGTATTCTATAATTAATCAAGTGATTACTATTATATATGCGAATTAAATGGACATATCCACAGTACGTTTCATTCCCATCGAAATACAAAAAATTTCTTTGGGAATATCCAGATCAAAAAGCCCCTCTCGAAAAAATTATATATCGAATCTTTACGTACGGTTCATTTGATGATATTCGGTGGCTCTACGAAAAATATCCAAAAGAAGCTTTAACACTTTCGAAAAAATATAACAATATTAAACGCGGTGTAAAATTTTGGATAGAGTACTGGCATGAACAAAGAATATAAATTGCTTTTCAACCTAGCAAAAGAAATTAACAAATTATTTCCTTCATTTTATCTTGCTGGAGGAACTGCTTTAATGTTCAGGCACAAACATCGAATTAGTGTTGATTTAGATTTTTTTAGTCAAAAACCATTTTCATATGCACGACTTTCAACAAAAATCAGAAAAAATTTTATAGTTGAAGCAGAAGAACACTTAGGAGATAATATTGATTTCTTTATTGAAAGTAAAAAAGTTTCATTTGTTTTCTTCCCTTTTAAGAACATTTTCCCTCTTGAAAATCTAAATGAAGTTATGATAGCATCTGATTATGATATTTTTCTGAATAAAATTTATGCCGCTGGGAGAAGAATAGAACCGAAAGATCCATATGATGCAGCTTTTCTTTATAAAAAACATCACTGGAATAAAAAACAAATTAAAAATGATTTTGAAAAAAAATTTCCAAATCAAAGCTTTGAATTATTTTTAGGTGCTTTAATCAATTTTAATGATTATCCCAAATTAAATAAATGGATTAAAAAAGAATTAATAAAATTGATTGAATAGATGCTAACTTGCCTACTGTAAGCAGGCTTGCCTATTATAAGTAGGTAAAATTATTATTCTTCATCCCTTTTTTCTTTAATGTAATTTCGTCTCAAATAAACGACCTTTGCATAATCTTGGCAATCTTAGTAATCTTAATAATTTAGTAATCTTGGTAATTTGGTAATCTTGGTAACTTGGTAATAAAAAAATGAAACGCAACTATTACATCTTCAGCAGCGGTAAACTTATCCGCAAAGACAACACACTCTACTTCGAGCCTGGTGAAAGCAAAGAACCAGAAGAAGTAGAAGTCGCAGAAGAAGAAATTCAAGTCGATGATTCTTCAATAAGTGAAAATGAATCTGAAGATTTAGAACCCAAAAAACTTCCGCGCAAACCCATTCCAGTCGAAGACATCGATTCTATTTATTGCTTTAGTGAATTAAGATTCAATACAAAATTTCTCAACTTCATTTCACAAAAAGAAATTGTTCTTCATCTATTCAATTATTATGGATATTACAGCGGTTCATTTTATCCACGAGAACCATATTTATCTGGCAAACTCTTAGTAGAACAAGTTCAAACATACTCTGATAACACTAAGAGAGTAGCTTTAGCAAAAAAATTTGTTGAGGGAGCTGCAGAAAACATAAGAAAAAATTTACAATACTATAACGCACGTGACAAAGATTTATCTTATTTTATAGAAAAGACTGAAGAACTCATATCAAAAATTGATTCAACAGAAGATGTTCAAGAACTAATGGGCATAGAAGGAAACATTCGTTCCAATTATTATTTCTCATGGAATTTAATAATTGACCAAGAAATTAATTTTGAAAAACGTCAAAAGCATCCACCATCAAATCCAATAAATGCATTAATATCTTTTGGTAACTCATTAGTATACACAACCGTACTTTCAGAAATTTACAAAACACAACTCAATCCCCTAATCAGCTTTTTACACGAACCTGGTGAAAGAAGATTTTCACTGTCATTAGACATTGCTGAAATATTTAAGCCGCTGCTTTCAGATAAATTGATATTTTCACTTTTAAATAAAAAACAAATTCAAGAAAAACACTTCAGCCAAGAACTGAACAAATGTTACCTGACAGAGGAAGGGAGAAAAATATTCTTAAAAGAATTTGATGAAAAGTTAAAGACAACAATTCAGCACAGGCAGTTGAAAAAATCAGTTAGTTACAGACATTTAATTCGATTGGAATGTTACAAAATCATCAAACATTTACTTGGAGAAAAAGAATATAAGCCGTTTAAGATATGGTGGTAATTTTGAAAATTAAAAATTAGGAATTAGGAATTAGGAATTAGGAATAAAATATTTGAGGGGAAAATAAGTTGAAGGATAATAATATAATTCAGAAAAAAAGTTATAATTTTGCATTAAGCATAATAAAATTATTTCAAAGATTAAAAACTGAGAAGGAATATGTAATATCAAAACAACTATTAAGAAGCGGAACTTCAATAGGTGCTAACATTGAAGAAGCCTTAGGAGGTCAAACAAGAAAAGACTTTTTTATGAAAATTAATGTGGCTTATAAAGAAGCGAGAGAAACAAAATATTGGTTAAACTTATTAAAGGACAGTAAATTAATAGAAACAAGTGCAGCAGAATCATTAATCAAAGAATGTGAAGAAATTTTAAAAATACTAGGCTCTATAATAAAAACTATGAAAGAAAATTCAACTAACACCTAACATATAATTCCTAATTCCTAATTTCGAATTCCTAATTAAAGAAAAGTGTATATAATATTAGTTTACGATGCAGCTCCCAAGCGAGGCACAAAATTATTAAAATACTTGCGTCAGCATTTAACGTGGGTACAGAACTCTGTTTTTGAAGGTGAAGTCACCGAAAGTGAATTTGAAATAATAAAGAAAGGAATAAAAGATATAATTAATGAAAAGGCAGACAGTGTTATTTACTATACATTTGAATCACAAAATTATTATGAAAGAGGGATAATGGGAGTTGAGAAAAATGATTTGGACAGTTTCATATAAAAATTTTGGAAGTCGTCGTTCCCCCAATAATTTAGCACAATTACACATTGACGACGTAATGAATAAAAATTGCTTGCAAAATGGCTTAATTTGGGCTAATTTTGGGCTGTCTTAATCGCACTACAGTAGAATTGAAACATGGTAGTAATAGACGCAGAATTTGTTAATGGGGAGTCTTAATCGCACTACAGTAGAATTGAAACGACTACTTGATGCAACAATTTGGCAAACATATAACGGTCTTAATCGCACTACAGTAGAATTGAAACTAAAGTTCGTGGCACTAAACACTTCAACTGTTGTTGGTCTTAATCGCACTACAGTAGAATTGAAACCTCTAAAACCTTGCCTACTCTGTTAGGGAAAGACGCGTCTTAATCGCACTACAGTAGAATTGAAACCATCAAACTTAATTTCTACTGGGCTAACGGCTAAGCCGGTCTTAATCGCACTACAGTAGAATTGAAACTAGTTTTTTCTGGATCTAACGTACCAACACGATTTAAGTCTTAATCGCACTACAGTAGAATTGAAACCATTTTCACCTAATACTATTTTTCCGAGATTTCGTTAGTCTTAATCGCACTACAGTAGAATTGAAACGAATATACTATCAAAGGAATGATAACAGTAATTGGCAGTCTTAATCGCACTACAGTAGAATTGAAACCCTAAATGCGGCAGATTGTTAAGAATTGCAAATTTTGTCTTAATCGCACTACAGTAGAATTGAAACTCTGCAATGATATTGCTTGGCACTACGACTGGAAAGTCTTAATCGCACTACAGTAGAATTGAAACAATGATGCTGATTATTATCAAGGTTGGTTCTCTGTGTCTTAATCGCACTACAGTAGAATTGAAACACATCATTAGATTTATATGAATGATTTTAATGGAGGTCTTAATCGCACTACAGTAGAATTGAAACCGATAATTTGGATTGCGTTCGATAAGTTTTTTAAAGGTCTTAATCGCACTACAGTAGAATTGAAACAAATTCTGGAAGATTTAGGGGCGGCTTTTATATGCAAAGTCTTAATCGCACTACAGTAGAATTGAAACGGATTGCAGACCAACTGCATACATATCCTCAAAAGAGTCTTAATCGCACTACAGTAGAATTGAAACTTTAGATTACCAATTGCCCAATATTCTGACCAATCATGTCTTAATCGCACTACAGTAGAATTGAAACTAAGTTTCTACAAAGGGAATCATTACGACAAGACATTGTCTTAATCGCACTACAGTAGAATTGAAACTATTCACCGTAGAATGTTAAATTCCCATTCGTTAAGTCAGTCTTAATCGCACTACAGTAGAATTGAAACATGCTAAATTGATATTAGTATTTGATAACCAATTCAGGTCTTAATCGCACTACAGTAGAATTGAAACTAGAATTTGGTATACCAATTTTTAACTAAATACTAGGGTCTTAATCGCACTACAGTAGAATTGAAACTTAATTACTTTATTTGGCGATTCATTAAAAGCATTAGTCTTAATCGCACTACAGTAGAATTGAAACTGTAGCTCCATAATCTGAACTTGTGTATAATCTGCCGTCTTAATCGCACTACAGTAGAATTGAAACTGTAGCTCCATAATCTGAACTTGTGTATAATCTGCCGTCTTAATCGCACTACAGTAGAATTGAAACTAATTAATTCAATTTTATTATCACAAGAAAATAAAAGTCTTAATCGCACTACAGTAGAATTGAAACTTTGCAGAATTGGCTATTTTAGCTGATGATGGCAATGTCTTAATCGCACTACAGTAGAATTGAAACTAATTAATTCAATTTTATTATCACAAGAAAATAAAAGTCTTAATCGCACTACAGTAGAATTGAAACACTAATATTTCCATTTGCTAATTTGCCGCTGCCATGTCTTAATCGCACTACAGTAGAATTGAAACTGCAGGTTTTACTATATTTATTTCATTTCTCAATTTCAGTCTTAATCGCACTACAGTAGAATTGAAACTATAACAAAACCAATTGCAACAGTTCCCTGCTTGTCGTCTTAATCGCACTACAGTAGAATTGAAACTAAAATTTATTACAAAATTGGTCGTGTAAATAAATTTGTCTTAATCGCACTACAGTAGAATTGAAACGAATTTTGGCAGATAATCTTATTGGATATTTTATTTCGTCTTAATCGCACTACAGTAGAATTGAAACAAGTTCCGCTTGTTTGCGATGATTGATTTACTTCTGGTCTTAATCGCACTACAGTAGAATTGAAACTATTTATTTCATGATCATATAAATGTATTTTATTTGCGTCTTAATCGCACTACAGTAGAATTGAAACTTCGGGCAGAGTTTTGATTTCGTTAGTTTCTAAGTTGTCTTAATCGCACTACAGTAGAATTGAAACTTATATTTTTCATTCATTTCTCGTACCGTCGCAGCGTCTTAATCGCACTACAGTAGAATTGAAACTTGTATGCCCTCCATTTTACTCTTAATTTTGCATCGTCTTAATCGCACTACAGTAGAATTGAAACGTTGATTTTGGTTTATCAAATGTATCGGGAGAAGATGAGTCTTAATCGCACTACAGTAGAATTGAAACGAAAACGAAGAACTAAAAATAGAACGCAAACTGTACAGTCTTAATCGCACTACAGTAGAATTGAAACCTGGATGCTTTAAAAATGTTAGCTGCATCAATGCAGTCTTAATCGCACTACAGTAGAATTGAAACTACCAAATTGAATGGCTTAATGATAATAGCCAGATGTCTTAATCGCACTACAGTAGAATTGAAACTTAGTAAATTCGATCGTGAAAGTTTTGATTGATTTATGTCTTAATCGCACTACAGTAGAATTGAAACTTGTTAGTGGGGAACAATATCTTAAACGAGGACTAAGTCTTAATCGCACTACAGTAGAATTGAAACCAATTTGCGGTTAATAAGGAAGCGCTCAAATTGGAAGTCTTAATCGCACTACAGTAGAATTGAAACAAATCAATTCAATATCATAAACTCGATGCGGCAGAAGTCTTAATCGCACTACAGTAGAATTGAAACAGATAAGAAAAGTTTATGATAATAAACTAAGCGCGAGGTCTTAATCGCACTACAGTAGAATTGAAACTTATAACCCCCAGGCTTTTTGACGATATAAAATTTGTCTTAATCGCACTACAGTAGAATTGAAACTTGAATCCTCCGCCGCAGTTAATTATTGATATTTGTGGTCTTAATCGCACTACAGTAGAATTGAAACAACAATTGCTCTCCCCGTCTAATTATAGCTCTAATTCGTCTTAATCGCACTACAGTAGAATTGAAACACTGGTACTGGTTATGGAGTAGCATTCAGCCCAGATGGTCTTAATCGCACTACAGTAGAATTGAAACAAAAAAAGGGTGCATTATTATCTATGCACCAACAGGCGTCTTAATCGCACTACAGTAGAATTGAAACAAGTCTTGCTTGCAGTCGATAGAAGAAACGACAACTTGTCTTAATCGCACTACAGTAGAATTGAAACATAAATTTACTATTAACAACATACTTGGGGCAGTTGGTCTTAATCGCACTACAGTAGAATTGAAACCATGTAGGTAATATTATACAAGGGACTTGAGATGTGTCTTAATCGCACTACAGTAGAATTGAAACAAAGAGAAAAAACAGTTAATTATAAGCATGCTTTGACGTCTTAATCGCACTACAGTAGAATTGAAACTACACATCTATAAAATGCTTAACAGAAAGACGAGCGTCTTAATCGCACTACAGTAGAATTGAAACGTGTTTCCAGCGGTGGTCTTTTTCAAAACTTTTTAGTCTTAATCGCACTACAGTAGAATTGAAACAATTGAGAACGATAACGACGCCATTATACTTGAGATGAGTCTTAATCGCACTACAGTAGAATTGAAACTAATGGTAATTTCTTTACCGCTCCATTTTTTACATTGTCTTAATCGCACTACAGTAGAATTGAAACTTAAATTTTAAATTTTGCATCGTGCCTGGCTTGTCATCGTCTTAATCGCACTACAGTAGAATTGAAACTATTGAAGATGGTAAAGGGTATGGCGAGGGGATAGTGTCTTAATCGCACTACAGTAGAATTGAAACTTACAACAAACATTAATATTAGATTATAACAGAGGAGTCTTAATCGCACTACAGTAGAATTGAAACGGGGAACTGGGTAATATAACGGAGAGCGATTTAACGTCTTAATCGCACTACAGTAGAATTGAAACGCCGAAAAATTCATATTCAAATAATTTGCTCTTTAGTCTTAATCGCACTACAGTAGAATTGAAACCGTTAAATGATGAGACTGAATTTGTGGAAGATTTTGAGTCTTAATCGCACTACAGTAGAATTGAAACCATTCTTGTTGTAGCAGATTTTCTAATCCGTTCTCAGTAGTCTTAATCGCACTACAGTAGAATTGAAACCACAATCTACAAGATGGGGATGATGTTTTATTACAGTCTTAATCGCACTACAGTAGAATTGAAACTTCGTTCTCTAAGCGCTCAATCATCTCTTTTGCGGTCTTAATCGCACTACAGTAGAATTGAAACTTGATTGGAGTGGCGTTAACAATAAGCCAAGCACCTAGTCTTAATCGCACTACAGTAGAATTGAAACATGCGGAATTTTAGCTTCGTATTCTTCTTTAGAATAAGTCTTAATCGCACTACAGTAGAATTGAAACGGGGAACTAGGTAATATAACGGAGAGCGATTTAACTGTCTTAATCGCACTACAGTAGAATTGAAACACAAAGGCAGCTAAGGATACTAAAAGCAAGTTTGCAGTCTTAATCGCACTACAGTAGAATTGAAACCTTGATAATTTGGCAAAGGCTTTTCATTAGTATTTGTGTTTTAATCGCACTATCCCGTTAAACGGGACAAGTAGTAGAATTGAAATATTGATTGATGTATTGGTATTAGTAAAGAATCTTTTATGCCTCAATTGCAGTATTGCTTTAAGTCACATTAATTTTTCATATTATATCTTAATTTATAATTAATACTTTTTGTCGGATTAATTTATTACTGTAATTAACAATTCGAGAGGGTATTATGAGGGATATAATAGACTATATACAGCCAAACCATCTACTTCGAGTACTTGGTCTATGGCTTCTTATATTTTTGTTTTCTGTTCCTTCCAAGGCGCAAACCTGCGGTGTTTCCCTCCAAACCATCGGTCCTGAAATCGACCAGATAAATCAGGTGCACCGATGGCGCCTTGTGCTTACTAACCAGCGAACTGAAGTAAGCGAGATCACGATTAAAATACCCAGCTCAAAGGGCGGGATGTATCGTGTATCTTCAACAAATCCAAATATTGTACCTACTATAAGACAAGAGATAGAAGATCCACCATACATTTGGGCAGAATTCCGTTATCAGGATACTACAACGGGAGGCTTCCGCAATTTTCCAGCCGGGCAGATTGAGCTTGGTATCTTAGAACTTGCTATTGTGGAAGCACCAGGTGTCAATCCTGATTCTATCATGGCAACAGTATTTGCAAATTCCTGGAATAGCGGGCAACCAACAACTGTCTGCCAGTTCGATATCAGGCTCTCAGGATTTCCTATTCCTACGGACAATGACCCATGTGCTAATTTGAGTTCATCGCTTATAATCAGCACAGGCTGGAACCCCACAGCAGGGACAACCTACCCGATTGGTGCATATGACAACAACTGGACTGTGACTAGTGACCCAGGCATTGGTTACAATGTGCCTCGGCCTGCGTGGGTAGTGGATGGTTCGAATTGGATGTTTACACCTCCGGGCTCTCCATATCAATGGATTGCTCCACAGCCAACTGCAACGCAGCCTATAAATGGCAAGTATGTCTTCGAACGCTGTTTTTGTGTTAAAGGTGATTCTGGACAGGTTATCCAGGCAAATATCAACATCCAAATTGCTGCAGACGACACAGCCGCTGTTTATCTCAATGGAAATCTTGTAGGATCTACTACAGGACCATTGCATTTTAATCATTTCACAAACATTTTTAAACCTGTTCTGCTGCAACCAGGGAAAAACTGTCTACGGGTTGATCTACACAATACATGGGGTTCCCTATCAGGTTTTGTTTTATCTGGTACCATATCCACTGCGACCGGTGCACCCCTTTACCACACTGACCTTTGCTGTAATCCAACAGCATGGATCATAGGGCAGAAAATATGGGACAAGAACTGCAATGGCAGAGTAGACCAGGGCGAACCTGGACAGCAAGGCTGGATTATCACTGCAACGGTAGGGAACACCACCGTAAGCGATACCACAGACCTGAATGGCTGGTATTACCTTCAGGTGCCGGCATCACTGAGTACAACTTGTTATACTGTGAGTGAAATAGTTCAGTCAGGTTGGTCACCTTCTCAGCCAGTTGCTGGTTCGCAGCAAGTCTGCATCAAAGCCGGGCAAACAAAGGTTGTAAATTTCCTAAATTGCCAGCAGCAATTCGGTAATATCTGTGTATTGAAGTTTAACGACCTTAATGGAAACGGCCGAAAAGACACAAATGAGGTTGTGCTTTCTAACTGGACTATTATAGTTAGAGATAGTTCAGGCAATGTAATAGATACGTTGATTACCCAGGATAAGCCAGTTTGCGTGAGCGTGCCTGCACCAGGGACTTACACAGTGAGTGAGGTGCTGCAATCAGGCTGGACGCCGACGACGCCAGCAACAGATACTGTGACAGTTCAACCTGGGCAGACAGTTAATGTTATCTTTGGCAACAAGCAGCGAGAAACAGGCTGTATTCAACCCCCGGCGGGCTTGGTCGCCTGGTGGCCGCTGGATGAGCAGAGTGGGGCAACGACGGTCGCCGACATTATAGGTGGGAACACTGGCACTCCGGTATCAGGACCTGTAGGTTCCTTCAATCCCCCTGGTCCTAACTCAACTGCAGGTATGGTAGGAGGTGCTTTCTATTTCTACTTAGACACTACTTATGTTCGAGTGCATGATAACCCATCTTTGAACTTTGGTTCTGGCGACTTCACCATCGACGCATGGGTGAACCCCGTTCAGGTCGGCTCCTCTTGGTTCCAACCCATCGTTGACAAGGCGCAGGCGGTCACCGGTGGAAGCGGCGCCGTAGGCTACCGGCTCTATATCAAGAATGCTCAGCTCCACTTCGCCCTCTCTGACGGCAGCACGATTGCTACTGTCTCGACCTCTCCCGGTTCAATCAACTATGGAACATGGCAGCTTGTGGCAGCGCAGCGGGTGGGTAGTGCGTTGAATCTTTTCATAAACGGAGCACTGGCAACCACAACAACGCTACCGACCTTTGGTAGCGTCAGCAACACTGCTGATCTCCTCTTGGGGGGCATCACGGCGGTGGGATTTCAAGCTCAGCCCATCATCGGAGAAATAGCTATTGACGAGGTTGAGCTTTTCAACCGAGCGCTTACTCAGCAAGAGATTCAAGCTATCTATAACGCTGGTAGTGCAGGCAAATGTAAGCCGCAACAACTCGGTAGCCTCTGTATCTTAAAATTCGATGATCTTAATGGAAACGGCCGAAAAGACACAAATGAGGTTGTAATTCCTAATTGGACTATAATTGTCAAAGACACTTTAGGCAATACAATAGACACTGTGATAACGCAAAATCAGCCTGTATGTATTCAAGTGTCTGCACCTGGGACTTATATAGTGAGTGAGGTATTGCAATCAGGTTGGACACCTACAACACAAGCATCGCAGACTGTTACAGTTCAACCTGGGCAGACGGTTAATGTTGTCTTTGGCAACAAGCAAGAGTGTTTTGGTTGTGTCCCCCCACCACCAAAACTGGTCGCATGGTGGCCATTAGATGAGACATCTGGCACAACAGCTAATGATTTAGCCGGATTTAATAACCAGGGAACGCATGTAAACGGACCTATACCTACACCTGGAAAGGTCGCAGGTGCGCTTCATTTCGATGGCATAGATGATTATGTTATCGTACCTAATCACAGTGAGCTAAATGTAGGCACAACTGATTTTACCATAGACACTTGGGTACGTACAACGGATTCTTTAGGTGTGGTATTGCTGCTCGACAAGCGTAGTGGTCCTACACCTCTTGGTTATTCGCTGTTTTTATCCAATGGCCGCCTAGGAGTCCAGATGGCAAATGGTATAGGGAGTGCTGTTTGCGCTCCGTCCCCTACAGTTGGAGTAGCATGTGTGAACTATGTAGCACCTGTTGGCGTAAATGTTGCCGATGGACAGTGGCATCTTGTAGCAGCAGTAGTGAATCGCGCGGACACAATGAGCGGCGTGCGTCTTTACATAGATGGATTGCTGGTTTTTACTGGCGCTCCTCTGGGCACTACTCCTCCAGCAGCATTTCCCCCTGCCAATTTGGACAACGCGAGCGACCTCTACCTGGGCGTGCGAACGCCTGGCATGGGCGGGGGTGGATTCTTCCCCGGCGACCTTGATGAAGTGGAGATTATTAGATACGCTCTTACTCAAGCTGAGATTCAAGCTATCTATAATGCTGGCAGTGCTGGCAAATGTAAGCCTACAACAGGCATTAGGGAAATTAAACAAATACCCGAGAAATTTGAATTGATGCAAAATTATCCTAATCCATTTAACCCAACTACTATAATTAGATTCTCAGTACCTAAACAGGAATACGTAACGCTGAAAGTTTTTGATTTACTAGGCAGAGAAATAACTACTCTAGTGAGCGAAGTATTAAACCCTGGAACATACGAGATAAATTTCGACGCAAGAGGACTGGCAAGCGGAATCTATTTCTATCGTTTGCAAGCAGGTAATTTTATTAAAACAAACAAACTTATTTTGCTGCGCTAGATAATTTTGACGTCGCTATTGGGATTGAGATTATGTAAATATTTTACATAGTCTCTATCCCTTTAGAATAAATTTTCTCTTTATAGTTATGCTACATCTGTCCAAAACGCTGAATAAAAAAGACCCCCTTCCTATAGATTAAGTCCGTAGGAAGTATCTTTGAGTTGTCAAAAAATCAAGGACGGGCAGGTTTGGACAGCATTAATTACTTTACTTCTGTTGCGTTATCTACGAGAATGCACCACTTCGTAGTCTGTACTACTATTATTTCAATTCTATCTTCGAAGCTTCTTTCAGTTTGTATTCTAAAACTTTGCTTAAACTCCTTTGACTTGTAAAATCCTCTCTCTTGCTTACTGTGCTATTCGCAATTAGCATATTAGTATTTTGTTCTTTTTTTAAACTACCACTTAAATTCCTTGTGCTCTTCGATTTTGAATGACATTTCTGTTTAAGACTTAACTAGCCTACTTTTCGAGCGCTCTACTAAGGAGCGGTTTCTAATGATTTACTTTAATTATAAGCCTATCTATTCCGTATCCTTAATTTAACTTTTTTCTGTTATGTTTGATACAGAGTTTTTTGACCAACAAATTTCTTACGTCGTCTCATTAATTATAAAGAAGCATGATTGATAGGGAGAACTCAACTCTGTATCATTTGATTCATCTATTCTCACCAATGTAAAGGCAAGGTCCTTTTGCCTCCACATGTCATTAACTAAACAAATAAAGCCGTTATTATGACCGCGCTGTTAGCTGGGTTGCATGACTGTATAATATGTTTTAGCAGAAACTAATTCAATCGTCTTGATGAAAAATGCAAGGGCTTTCTTGTAATAACAGTAATTTCTTATTCAATTATTAAATTTCCTTAGCGCACTAAAGCATCAATCCAAAGTTCTGCAATTCACATCATCGGTGTAGACAGGCTAGCCTGTTACGTAAATACTTATATCGTGTGCGGATATTCTGATCTATGTAATCTGAGTTATTGTATTCTTCAATAAGATTTTTACTTTTCAACCGCTTCCAAAAAATCTCGGAAACCTATACAGTAATTTTTCAGAAATTTCAATTTATTTTCTACCACTTGATTACTAATATAATCGATATTAGTTATAGCTTATCGGCCAAATTTTTTAATGAAAATTTGACCTTAAAATCTCTGAGAACCCCTAAGTTTCTGCTGTTAGTATAGAGTAATAAATAGAAGAAATTTTTACCCTTGAAATAAAATATCAACTTTTTTATAAATTAATCGATTATTAAAGTAGACCTTGTTTACAGAAATTTATGAGTAACGAAAAGTAATATAAATCACATCAGTGGGTGGCAATATGGAAAACTTAACAATGGAAGTTTTCTTATCGTCAGCAGAAGATTCAGAACTGTCAGAATATAAAGTTCTTGCGGCTCTCAAAAATAGTTTAGAACAGCTTTATAAGTACAAATTATATCCGACGTTCGGACAATTAATAGAGCTAAGCAACGAACTAAATAATTTATTAAACCAAAGAGAAAATTATAAAGGACTATTATCTAAAAAAATTGTTGGAATTGACTTAGAGAACAAAACATTAATTTATGAATACAACATTGAAAATATTAATGAGGAGAAACTTTCAAAAATTTTTGATTTTATAGAATGGGCATTGCCAAAAATAAAGGAAGTAATTGAGGAGGGCACGGCTATATATGATTTTGTCGACTCAAATATTGATATAAAAGAAATTGGGATTTTACCTCTTTACAAAGACGAGGGTTACTTTTTTATTCCGTCTCCTTCAGAAAAAATTACATACATCTATAGGTTTTTGCTTTCAAATATTGTTACTTCAGAAGCACCGTTTAAGACATTAAAGACTCATTTCTTAGAGACAATTGATGAAAGTACAACAGTAATTCCACCAGAAAGTATTAAACTTGATCTTATTAAAAAATATCCTGAACTGCCAAATCCTGCAACTTATAATCTGCATAGTGATCTTGACTTCCCATTTACTGAAACAATTCTGCCGGTAGCAAAAAGAAAATTAATGAGATATTTGGCAGCCTGATAAAAAAACATTTAACTATCCTGGTTTAACTCTGTAACGACGGGGAAACTAAAGATTGATATTATGTGCAACATTTAGATTCATTCAAATAGACTGCATTTTATGAAATTATTATTTGTCCCTACAAATTTTATTAATAAATTTGCATTTGAAAATTTGTGACAGCATACCCAAAATATTTATAAAATGACAGTTATTTTTTCTAAAAAATGTGAGCTTGCAATACAAGCAGTACTTTTTCTATCAGTAAAAAAAGATAAAATAATTTATAGAGCCGAGGAGATTTCAAAAGAGTTAAAAGTTCCAAAGGAGTTTGTATCTAAGGTGCTGCAAATTCTTACTGGAAGTGGAATTGTCGGATCAAAGAAAGGTAAAAGTGGCGGCTTCTACCTTGCTAAGAGTCCTAATCAAATTCGTTTAATTGACATCGTGAGAATAATTGACGGCACAGAAATTTTTGAAAATTGCGTACTTGGTTTCCCAGGGTGTTCATCAGAAAAACCATGCCCAATGCATGAAAAGTGGGGTAAATTGAGAGATGAAGCATATAAAATGCTAAGCGAAGAAACATTAGAACAATTAAAAGAAAAGACAATAAGAAAAATAATTTCTTTGTAATCCCCCTTAAGTCTTATTTTCATTTTTCTAAATAAAAATAGAAAGTTGAATTACAATGAACGACCACAGTAAGACTTATCAATCACCATCCCAAGCGGTTAAAATTGAAGCACTTTTGTTGACCTGCATGGATTTCAGGTTAATTGAACATAAAAATAAATACATGGAAATGCGCGGCTTAACTGGCGATTTCGACCAAATTATTTTAGCTGGTGCCTCTTTGGGTGCGATTAATGAAAAATATACCTCGTGGAACGAAACATTTTGGCAGCATCTTCAACTTGCAATTGAACTACATAATATTAGAAAAGTTATTCTTATGGATCATAGAGATTGCGGCGCATACAGAATTATCCTAAAAAAAGATTTTTATAAAAACAGAAAAGAGGAAACCGAAATTCACTCTGAATATTTAAATAAATTAGCTAAGCTGATTAAAGAAAAATATCCACACTTAGAAATTGAAATGCTCTTGATGGACCTTGATGGAAAGGTTGAAACTTTTTAGCCTTTATGAGAACGTGTGCATTTTTAACGATGGAAAACCTTAAAGAGCTTGGTTTTGTAAGCGACGATGAGATTGTTTATCCTTATTTTGAGGAATTGGGATGGAAAGTTGAACCTGTTGCTTGGCAAAAACCTAATGCTGATTGGAATAAGTATGATGTTGTTCTTATTAGAACTACATGGGATTATCAAAACCATCCGGGAAAATTTTTATCAGTGCTGGAAAGAATAACAAAATCGACCCACTTAGAAAATCCCCTTGAAGTCGTTCGCTGGAATTTGAATAAAAATTATTTGTTAAAACTCCAGAGAAAAGGGATTGATATTCCACCCACGATTAAATTCCATCTTTTGGATTATGAAAAGGTAATTAACCTGTTTGATAAACTTCAATCCGATGAGATAATCATTAAGCCAATCATTAGTGCTAATGCAGATAGAACGTATAAACTTCATCGCGATACTTTCCAAAATACCATAACAGAAGTTTTAGATACAATTAACAAACAAGAGTATCTTGCACAGCCGTTTAGAAAAAATGTTGTTGAAGAAGGCGAATACTCAGTTTTCTTTTTCAATAATAAATTTAGTCATGCAATTCTCAAAACACCTAAAGCAGGCGATTTTAGAGTGCAGGAAGAACATGGTGGCGTCGTTAGATCAGTTTCACCATTTAGCAGTTTAATTGAAACTGCAGAAAAAATATTAAAGGTACTCAAGCGTAAACTTCTTTATGCAAGAGTTGACCTAATTAGAAATGAGCAGAATAAATTTGAGCTTATAGAATTAGAATTAATTGAGCCATCACTTTACTTAAGAACCAACCCCGAGGCACCTGTTAACTTTGCAAAAGCATTTAATGAGTGGTTCAAATAAACGTGTTGCAGTCTTAAATAAAACCTGTCAAAGATTCTGGTAAAAAATTTTAGTAAATATCTTATTGTACAGTTGACAATTGAGATGAAATTTATCCATGTAACTTACCATGAACAATTAGACAAGAATAATTTTAGTGTAATAGTTTTTAGCCCGTTCATACATTTTAAAAAGTTAAATATATATGCATTTATTAATTTCGTTGGGGTACTAACAGAGCGCAGATTCATCTGATTAAATCTGAGTTATATTATTAACCACTAAGGAACACTAAGTATTCACCTTTGTGTTCCTTTGTGAATACCTTTGTGGTTCTTTGTGGTTAAATTTTTTTAGCTATATCCTTTAAATAACTATTTCACAATCAGCTTCCCTTTAACCATTCCCATATCACATTGAAAAATGTATTCACCGGGTTTATCAATTTTTAATTCAACTGGGATAGTCTTAAAAGGTGTTAATGTTGCTCGCGTATTGAAATCGGAAAACACAACTTCTTCGGTACAGCTGGCGGTTTCTTCCCTAATGAAATTTAGTCTGATTGGTTTACCGGCTTCAAAAATTAAAACATCGGGAGTATAACCGCCTTTTACATTTATTACTGCCTCCTGAATACCTGATTCACATGTCTCAACTTTAACTGCCTTTTTCTCGGAGAACCAGAAATACCAGGCTACAAGTGCAGAAAGCCCCAAACCTCCGAAAAGTACAATTATCTGGTCGATAGTCATTTTATTTTCTCCTATGAATAATACTGACAGCATTCATCTATATAAAGTAGAGCAGATTATTTCTGCTCTACGCCATTTTTAACCTTAAAATTATGTTTGAGTAAATTTTCTTTTGCTTGCTGAAGAGTTACCTCTTTTAGATTCATTCCGCATAACGGGCATTCACCGGGTTTATCAGAAATTACATTAAAATCCATTTGGTCTTGAAAAACTTTTCCGTCTTTATTTTCATCAATTGCATTCAAATCGATTTCACCTTCTCTTATCCAAGGGGATTTTTTCCCCTTAGTCATTTTATGTTCTTCATTTATCATTTGATGAGTTGAGTCTTTCATCATTTTCATATTGTGCATTTGATGCTGGCTTGATGAATCGTGCATCATTTGATGATCGTGCTTCATTGCCTTGTGCATCGTTTTGGTAGTATCTTTCTTCACTTGTGCTAATAAAGCAGCATTAGTAAGAAGTAGAATTGCTATTAACAAATTCATAGAGATTTTTATTGCTTTCATTCTTTGCTCCTTTTTTATTTAATGAACTTTTTTTAATTGAGATTTATTACTTATCAGCATTTCGTAAGTTGATTTTGTAATTCTTGCTTTTATTCGTCTTTTATGTTTGGTTACATAATAACAGTAATACTCTATTTCATCAGAGGTTTTATTTTTCATAAAGTACATAGAAATAGATTTGAAAATCATATCTAAACTGCACCAGTTTCTTTTGTGTTTATCTTTATTGATTCTTCAATAGGTGAAATGAAAATTATACCATCGTCGGAATTGCCGGTGTAATCATATTTTGCAATTATCTCTACCGATTTATCCATATCTTGATCATTACATATAATTTCATTATTCCACGTTATCGAATCAGCATTTTCTCTTCTTATGTATGCTTTTATTTCTTTCATTTTGAGTTCCTCCTCAAACTTGCAAATTTAATGGCAAGATTTATTTTTATTAATCATACTTCTTATTTTTATAATTATTAAGAACACTACAATTAAACCAATACCGAATACTATAGCAGTCATATAAATTCCTTTTTTAAGATTCTAATTCTATTCCTTCCCGTCTAAAGTCGGGACAGGTTTTCCTTTGCTTCTTTTTTCATTTCCCATGAACGCCAGAGGTAATAAATTACAGGATAAACAGCTAATTCCATCAATACTGAAGTAACAACACCGCCAAGCATAGGTGCAGCAATTCGTTTCATTACATCTGCACCAGTTCCGTGACTCCACATAATTGGAATTAAACCAGCAATAATTACAGAAGCAGTCATAATTTTAGGTCGTACACGTTTAACAGCACCATGATGAATAGCTTCTTTAAGTCCTTTCAATCCAGTAAGTAAACCTTTTTCTTTCCATTCTTTTAATGCAATATCAAGATAAAGTAACATAACGACTCCAGTCTCTGCATCTAAGCCTGCAAGGGCAATTATTCCAACCCAAACTGCAATACTTAAATTGTAACCGAGTAAATAAAGCAGCCAAAAAGTACCAACTAAAGAGAATGGAACAGCAAGAAAAACAATTGCAACTTTTGTAAGCGATCGAGTATTGAGATAAATAATTACAAAGATTATGAATAAAGTCATCGGAATTACTAACATCAATCGTTCTTGAGCACGCAGCATATATTCATATTCACCGCTCCATGTGATATTATAACCAGCAGGCAGTTTAATTTTTTCAGCTACTATTTTTTGAGCATTTTTAACATAAGTTCCTACATCAATATCTTTTATATCAACGTAGACCCATGCATTAGGACGTGTATCCTCACTTCTAACAACCATAGGACCTTTGCGTGGTGTAAAAGTTGCAAGTTGACCAAATGGAACCTGTTCTCCAATCGGAGTTGGAATTAGAACTCTTTTTAAAGCATCAATATTATCTCGTAGTTCTCTGCTGTAGCGAAGGTTAACAGTATATCTTTCCAATCCTTCTACTGTATTTGTAATAGCCATACCGCCCATAGCAGTTTGAATAACTTTTTGAACGTCATCAATCGTCAAACCATATCGTGCGGCTTCTTTTCTATTAATTTCAATATCAAGATAATTACCACCGACAGCTCTTTCTGCGAAGGCACTTAAAGTCCCGGGAACTGTTCGCATTACAGCTTCCACCTTTCTACCAATTTCTTGCAGTGTATCCAAATCGGGTCCAGAAATTTTAATTCCGACTGGTGTTTTAATTCCAGTGGCGAGCATATCAACCCTTGTTTTAATAGGCATTGTCCATGCATTTGTTACACCTGGGAACTGAATAGCTCTATCCATTTCATCAATAAGTTTTTTGGGAGTCATCCCCGGTCGCCATTCACTTTCTGGTTTTAACATTATAGTAGTTTCAATCATATCAAGACCAGCTGGATCTGTTGCAGTTTCTGCACGACCAATTTTTCCAAAGACATGATGAACTTCTGGAAATTGTCTTATGATTTTATCTGTTTGCTGCAATAATTCTCTTGCTTTTGTAATTGACATACCGGGCATTGTTGTGGGCATATAAAGTAAATCACCTTCATAAAGCGGGGGCATAAATTCAGAGCCAATTTTTTTGAACGGAATTATTGTTATACCGAGAATAATTAATACAGCAACAATAACAGCTTTGTTATGCTTTATTACAAAATCAACAACAGGATGATATATTTTAATAAGGAATCTGTTAATAGGATTTTTTTCTTCCGGCATTATTTTTCCACGAATCCAATAACCCATTAAAATAGGGACAATTGTTATAGATAGAATTGCAGCAGCAGCCATTGAATATGTTTTAGTGAATGCCAATGGTCTGAACAATCTGCCTTCCTGGGCTTCGAGTGTAAATACTGGAATAAAAGATACAGTTATTACAAGCAGTGAATAGAATAACGAGGGTCCCACTTCTTTCGATGCCTCGATAATCATTTGCCAGCGATTTCTTCGTTCTTCGGGTGGTTTTAGTGCTTCGTGTTCAATATGTTTATGTGCGTTTTCAATCATAATAATCGCAGCATCCACCATTGCACCGATTGCAATTGCAATTCCACCTAATGACATTATGTTTGCATTAATTCCCTGCCAGCGCATTATTATAAAAGACATTAATATAGCTGTGGGCAATGTAAAGATTGCTACAAATGCACTTCTTGCATGCATTAAAAATATTATACAAACCAGGGCTACAATTAATATTTCTTCGATGAGTTTTTCTTTTAATGTATCAATAGCTCGTTCAATTAATCCCGAACGGTCATATACGGGTTCAATTTTTACATCATCAGGCAACCCTGCTTTCAATTCTTCTAACTTCTTTTTTACATCTTTAATAACCTTGAGAGCATTTTGCCCATACCTCATTACTATTATACCGCCAACTACTTCACCTTCGCCGTTAGCTTCAACAAGTCCTCTTCTCATTAAAGGACCAAGCGTAACATCAGCAACATCTTTTAAGTAGACGGGGGTGTTAGTTTTTTTATTTACCATCAATGGAATATTTTCAACATCCTCAATTGATTTGATGTAGCCAAGTCCTCTCACCATAAATTCCATTTCACCCATTTCAATTACTTCGCCGCCGACGTCATTGTTCGATTTTTTAATTGCCATTTCTATCATATCGATTGGAATGTTATAGGCTAATAATTTTGCCGGGTCAACTGTTACTTGATATTGTTTAACATATCCGCCAATACTTGCTACTTCAGCTACGCCTTCAACAGAAGAAAGTGCATATTTTAAATACCAATCTTGAATTGAACGAAGTTCTTGAAGTGACCTTTTATTGGAGGTAAGCTGATATTCATAAACCCAGCCTACACCTGTTGCATCTGGACCTAAAGTAGGAACAACTTTGGGAGGAAGTCTTTTTTGTGCATAGTTAAGATATTCTAATACTCTGCTTCTTGCCCAATAAATGTCAGTTCCATCTTCAAAAATTATGTAGACAAGTGAGAAACCAAAAAATGAATAACCCCGCACTACTTTAGAACCCGGCACAGAGACCATTGCTGTAGTTAAAGGATAAGTAACTTGATCTTCTACAGTTTTTGGTGATTGCCCGGGATATTCTGTATAAATAATAACCTGCACATCACTCAAATCTGGAATAGCATCCACAGGAGTATTCACTAAAGAATAGATTCCAATTCCAATTATAAAAGCCGTTGCAAGTATAACGAGAAATTTATTCTTTACAGAAAACTCTATTATTTTTTGTAACATTTTGACTCCACTAATTTTCTATTATTACTTTTTTACTTTTGACTTATAATTAACTCTCTCTACAAAGACAATCTCAAAAGTTATTTTTCAATTCAACATTCTGTGAAAATCTACCTGTCGGTAGACAGGCCTGACTGCTGTCAGGCAAGTCCCGTCTCATCCGTGTTCTATCCTCCGTTTATAGAACACGGATTACACTGACTACATGGACTTTCACGGACATAACTTCTCCGTGTTAATCCGTGTAATCTGTGTCATCCGTGTTCTATTTCTTATATTGAAAACCATGTTTCTCAAGATTAGCTTTAACTTCGTCAATTGTAAATTCTTTGAGTGTCATTCCGCAAATTGGGCATTTACCCGGTTTATCAGAAATTACATTCCAGTCCATAATATCTTGATAAAGTTTTCCATCCTTATTTTTATCAATTGCTTTTAAGTCAATTACTCCTTTGCGAATTATAGAACTCTCGTTGTGTTCTTTATGGATACTTTCAGATTTTTTTGATTTTTCATCATTCTTTTGTTTCTCTTTTTCGTCCATATTCATTTTGCTGTGGTCTTCAGTAGCTTTTTGCTGTTCCATCGTTTTATTCATATCCATTCCTGCATGACCACTCATTTGCTGAATTGCTGCTTTAAGATTGCTTTCTGAATCAATCAGGAATTGAGAGGAGACAACAATTTTTTCACCTTCTTTAATACCTTCGAGTACCTGAACCATTCCATCTGATTCAACACCCAATTTAACTTCTCTTGGGTCGAAGTAGCCGCCGCCTAATGAAATTACAGCTATGTTTCTTTCACCAGAGCGGATAATTGCCTGGTTCGGAACCACAATAGCATCCACTGAAACGGGTGAAACAAATTTAACAGTTGCAAACATTCCAGGTTTAAATTCATAGTTAGCAGTATTTCTCACTTCTGTTCTTACTTTAACTGTTTTTGTTTCCTCGTTTAAGAAAGGATAAATGTAAGTAACTTTACCTTGATAAGTTTTACCTGGTAAGTAAGACAATTCTAATTCAACTTTTTGGCCCAACTTAATCCACGGTAAATCCATTTGATAGATATCAGCCATAACCCATACAGTCGAAAGGTCGGCAACTTTATATAATTCCATTCCTGCCATAATTTGTTGACCTAAGAAAACCATCTTTTCAACAACAATACCATTGACTGGCGAATAAATAGTAAGAGTTTTTTTAGGAGCATTATTTCTTTCAATTTCTTCAATATCTTTTTCGGAAATGTCCCAGTAGAGCAATCTTCTCTTGGCACTATTAACTAATTCTTGAGCTCCTTCTTTTACATCGCTCGAACTTTGAGATACTTTTTTTAGATAACGAATTGCCTGTAGATATTCTTCTTGAGTACTTACAAGTTCCGGACTGTAAATTTCAAACAGCGGTTGACCTTTACTGACATATTTACCCGTGTAATCAACATATAATTTTTCAATCCAGCCCATAATTTTTGTTGTGATAGTTGTAACTTTTGTTTCATCGTAATCAATTTTACCTGTAGTTCGAATTACTTTATTTAACTTCTGTCTTTTAACTTCCTGAACTCGAACTCCAATATTTTGCACAACTACCGGGTCTATTTTAATTCCTTGTACATCACTTTCACCTTCATAGACCGGAACTAATTCCATTCCGCAATCTGGCGCAATTCCCGGTTTATCCGAAGTGTACCATGGATGCATCGGGTCTTTATAATAAGCAATTTTCTTTTCTCCGCTTTTAGTTCCTTCATCTGCATAAACTGGAACGTAATCCATTCCATCGGGTGCCTTTTTAGGTGTAGGAGAAGTTTGAGTTGGATCCATTGGATTACGATAGTATAAAATTTTTCTCTCTTTTTGTTGAACAGAAGACGTACTTGATTTAAATACGAGCCATCCAATACCTAATCCAACAATAAGGAAGACAATTGCAGTTATAATTATTTTTCTCATTATGAAATCTCCTTTAGTTTCTATTAATATTTTCTACAATTTCATTGATTGATAAACCGACTGCTTGTTCTAATTGTGCTTTTGCTAACATTAAATTCATTTCGCTCATATAAAAATCTAACTTTGCCATAAAAAGCATTCTGTATGCATCGATTAACATTAAGAACTCGGTCTTACCAGTTTTATATGCTGCAAGTGTTGATTGAAGTGTTTGTTCAGCTTGCGGTATTACAGTGTTTTTATTGAGGTTATATAAATTTCTGTTTGTTTCTAATTTGACAATTGCATTTTGAACTTCGTAAGAAATCATATTTTTCATAGAATTAAATTGCTCTTCAGCTGTTTTGATATTCAACTGATTTTCTTCAACCTTTCCGCTGTACTTATCTTTCGACCAAAATGCAATCGGGACATTCACACCTACCATAGCAGACCAAAAATCGTTCTTTGTATCAGTCATATTTTTATACATTACTCTTACCATAATATCTGGATAGAATTCTAACTCAGATGCTTTCAATTCACTTTTATACATTTCAATGTTGAATTTCATCCCTTTCAATTCAGGTCTATACGACAAAGCAACTGGAAGCAGCTGCTGATATTTAAATTCTGGAATATCTTCATATATACTATCAATCTCTTTAAAAGGCTGATAAGGTGGACGATTTAAAATTGTATTGAGCATCGTTTCAACATCTCTCTTCTCCTTGTAAAGATTTACTTCATCGTTAATCAATGATGAAAGTTCTGTTTGTGCACGAATAATGTCGGGCTGCTTTCCCATACCTACTTTATACTGTTCCGAAGCTATTTCAATAAACTGTCTAAGTAATTCTTGATTCTCTTTGTTTATTTCGATTTTGCGTTGAACAAGATAAAGTTCATAGTAAGCGCTCTTTAAGTCTCTGATTATTTTATTCTTTAATGCATTGAACTGCTCTTCATACATGTTAGCATTATAAGTTGCAGATAATCCCATTGCGTTTAGTTTACCAGGAAATGGTATCATTTGTTGAACGAAATAATCTGTCTCCATATTATTTTTTAATGGATTTGGAAAGGATTGAATCGGAAGTTGGAAAAATTCAATCCCTACTTGAGGTGCATCCCAGGCAGTAACTTGTTTTATCTTTTTCTCAGAACTTAAGTATTGATTTTTTGCGGCTTTAAGTTGAGGATTGTTTTGCAGTGCTTCTGTTATTAAGGAATCAAGATAAGTTTTTTGAGTTTGTGCTTTTAATATGTTAAAAAGCCCTGATATAATTAAAATAATAATTGAAGTTCTTCTCATAAGTTTTTCCTGAGTTCATTGTTTGATTTTGTTGATTCGTATTAAGATTAGCATAATTCCAATGATTATTACGAAGTAGACAATTAACCAGATGATATTTATTAAAGTGTTATTCATATTAAGTGAGTCTTACAGCAAAGGATGTGCCTGAGAAATGAGCGGGTTTTTTAGCTTGTTTTAAGATGTTAATTGGTTATTTATTAAAAAAATTTTAAATGGTTTTAAAATTTTTAAATAAACTAATGAAATGTAAAAACTTGCTTACACTATTATCTCCGTGTTTCTCTGTGACCTCTCTGTGGTTCTCCGTGTAATTTTTTTCTTAGACGGAGATTAACAGAGTTTGTCAAAGGGAGCCAAGAAAAAAAATCTATGTTTTAGTTTCTTGAAAAATTATTCGTAAAAGAAATGACTTTTTAATTCAACTTCAGATATGTATTTCGAAGCTTGTCTTAGTATTGCTTTTAATGTTCTTTTTTCTACTTCTTTGTGATTCGGGATTGTTATTGATTGCTTTATATCATCTTTTAAATAACGAGTTAGTTTAAATGACTTCCTTTTTGCCCTCGATTGTAAAATCAAATTTTTGAAAAATCTTAATTAAGTCCTCACCGGATAGGACTTTTAGTTTAGGCATATATTAAATTATTTCTATATTTGCAATAACTGTTGGATTTGGTGCGATATCAAGTTCTTCCAAATTTTCATTTTCGAGATGAAGTTCAATAGCCTCCTTCAAATTATTAACAAGTTCATCTAAAGTTAGACCTTGTGTTACAATTGGCAAATCAGCACATTCAGCTACAAAATATTTTTCTCCTTAGAATATATGCCCACTTATTACTTTTTTCATAATGTCCTCTTTCATTTTTTATAATGTACAAAAAAATTAATTATAATCGTTCACTTTTCTATCAATCCTGCTTAGAGATTTTATAACTCTCAATTTTATTATAAAGTGTTGGAAGAGAAATTCCGAGTATTTCAGCAGCTTTAGGTTTATTCCAGTTTGTATAATCCAGAACTAATTTTATGTGCCTCTTTTCAACTTCATGAAGCGGCAATAAATAATTTTCATTTTCTGAAATATCACTAAAAGATTTCCTCAACAATATATTTTCTTTATGAAGAACATCATCCGTGGAAAGCACAACAGCCTGAATCAAAGTATTTTCTAACTCACGAACATTTCCTACCCAGTCATAATTTTTCAGCATTAACATAACATCGTCTGGAACTTTCGTAACATTTTTATGAAGTTCTTTATTTATCTTTGTTAAGAAATAATTTACTAAAAGCGGAATATCTTCTTTTCTTTCTCTCAGCGGAGGGATTTTAATTGAAACAACATTTAATCTGTAATATAAATCTTCTCTAAACTTACCTTCTTTAACAAGCTGTTCAAGGTTTCGATTTGTTGCAGCAATAATTCTGGCTTTCATTGGAATTACAGTTTCGCCGCCAACTCTTTCAAATTCTCTTTCTTGAAGAACACGCAGTAGTTTCACCTGTAAGTGCGGCGACATTTCGGAAATTTCATCAAGAAAGATTGTTCCTTCTCCTGCTAATTCAAATTTTCCCTTTTTTGTTCTATCAGCTCCCGTAAATGCACCTTTTTCATGACCAAACAGTTCGCTTTCCAAAAGTGATTCTGTAATTGCAGTACAGTTTACAGCAACAAACGGCTGATTTTTTGTTATTCCACTATAATGAATTGATTTTGCAACAAGTTCTTTTCCTGTGCCGCTTTCTCCTAATAAAAGTACAGTTACACGGTTATTCGATACCTGCCCAATTAACTTATAAATTTCTCTCATCGCAGATGATTTGCCAATAATTCTTTTTTCGGGTTGAAATTCTTGAGCTTCTTCTTCGATAAAAGAATCAATCCTCTCACTTAATATTTTTGATTCGAGTGCGCGCGATATAGTTACTCTAAGGCGTTCTATATCTAAAGGTTTTTCGAGATAATCATAAGCTCCATTCTGCATGGCTTCAATAGTTGTTTGTATATCATCATGAGCAGTAATAAGAATAACTTTTATATTTGCATCAATATCCTTTGCCTTTTTTAAGACTTCTAACCCGGATAAATTCGGCATTCTTATATCAGAGATAATTAAATCGGGCTGATTTTCTTGTAAGCTTTTTAGTCCGGATTTTCCATCCTCTGCAGCATAAACATTATAACCAATTCTTTTCAAATAATTCGTTAATGTTTGACGAATTGATTCGTCATCGTCAATTACTAAAATTTTTTCTTTCATTTCTAAAAGGAAGTTTAATTTCAAAAATTGTTTCGCCTGCTTTTGAAGAAATTAATCTTAGTGTTCCATTATGTTGTTCAATTATTTTTTGAGATACTGATAATCCAAGACCAGTTCCTGAAGGTTTTGTAGTGAAAAAAGGATCAAAAATTTTTTCTGGTTCTTCAATTCCGTTTCCGTTATCCTTGATATAAATTAAAATCGCATCTTCATTTACTTGTGAACTCAAATGAATCGTTCCTTCATTTTCAATTGCATCAATCGAGTTTTGAACTAAATTTAACATTACCTGCTTAAATTTATCTGAATCAACAAATATATCTGTATCATCAGTTTCATTTATGAAAGTAATTTGTTTATATAAATTATTTGCTTTTGCAAGTTGAAAGATTTCTTCGATAAAGAATTTCAAATTTACTTTTGATAAAGTCAGTTCAGATGTTTTAGAAAATTGCAGAACTTCCTTTACAAGTTGAGTTAATCGATTTGTCTCTTTCTTAATAATTTCAAGGCATTCCTTATCATCATCATTTAGATTTAGAGTTTGACTTAAAATATCCACGTTCATTTTTATAGATGTCAAAGGCGTTTTGATTTCGTGAGCGAGTACAGCCGACATTGCACCAAGTGCTGCTAATTTTTCAGAACGCAAAATTTCAGCTTCCAATTTCTTTTTATCTGTTATATCTATCTCAACAAATAAATAACCTTTTTGTTCTTGATTGGGGGAAATTATTTTAGTAACTGATAGCAGTAAATCTTTGCTTTTGTTTTTATTGTAAGCAATTTTAATTTCCCCAAAATACTTGCCTTTAGTTTTTACTTCCTCTATTATATTTGTAAATAAATCTGGTTCACTCTGAAACTGTAATAAATCTATACTGCTAAATTTAGCTCTGCCATAAGCCTGTTCTATCAAATTGTAAAATTGAGGATTTGCTTCGACTAACCGTAAATCATTATTTACAATAGCAATTGCTGCAAGTGATTTTTCAAAAGCGTTAAGCAAAATTGATATTCTTTCTTCACGATGAATTAATTCAGATCGATTTCTGCTTAAAGTTGCTGCCATACTATTAATCGCGTTTGTAAGTTCACCAATTTCATCTGTTGACTTAAATTTCACATTTACATCATAGTTCCCTTCTTTTATTTGTAAAACTTTTTCTTTAAGCATAGCAATTGGCTGAGCTATTATTTTTAATATTATGAATGAAAGGGCAAGACTGACAATTAAACCTATAAAAATACTGTGCAAGAAAAATCGCATAAGTTCATCATGAGTATTTATATTAAAGAGCACTCTGCCAATGGGTATTTGGATTAGCAGTATTATAATTGGAACTACCACAAGTGCGGAGAAAAATATTTTTTTATTTAAACTAAAGGAGTGAACTTTTTCAATTGCTGCCGGTAACATGTTATATTTGCTAATAGCTACAGCTGTGAAAAAAATAAATCCAACTAAAAATGCTAATGGACTTATTTCAACTAAGTAGTAAAAACCAAGTATCCATGGGAAAAATATTCCAAAGCTAAAAGTTGCTATGTAAGTAATAATCAATCCAAACAAAAAGAAAAGCAATTGTTTCCGTGTATTTGGGTCGCTTGCTCTTCTGTATTTTATAATTATCAATATAGTGCTCACTATTATCAAAATTAGATACCACAAGACGTAAAAGAGGTAGAGCGGGGTAAAATGAGCAACAAAGTGTTTTGGGTGTGCGTGAGACTCTATTATTAACTTACCACTCCAAAGCAAAATTAAAAGAACAACGGACGGCACAAGAATTATAAATCCAGTAACTATGCCTATTTTCTTAGGCTCAGGGTAATTAAAAGTAAGAAAAGTGATTGACAGAAGAATCATTAGTAAAAGCGAATGACAAGATTGGTCGAGCAGAGTGACATCATGAGAAGGCATTATTACAAAATGTATTGTATGAGAGATTAAGTAAGCAATAACTAAAATTAAAGTCACTATAAAAAGTCTGGAAGTAATAACATTAGAAAAACGAGAATAGATTATAAAAATTAAACCTGCTGCTGCAATAAACGATGCCAAAAGAAACGGTATTTGTGTAAAATCTAATTCCATCTAAAAACTTTTTTTAACTAAAATAAAAATACATGAAGAGTTTAAGGATGTAAACAGAATAATAAATATTTCTAAGAGGATATATGTTGTGCAGTGTAAAAATTTATTGACCAATTATTTCCACATTTCTGTCAAAAGCAGAGATTTTAGTGTAAAATTCGGGGGGTAATGGTGCAGACTTTTTAGTTACTGGGTCAACATGCACAAGTACCCCCTTTCCCTCTGCTAACACATCATTATTTCTGTCCCTCTCAATTATGTGCTCGAAGCCAAAGCTCGATTTTTTTATGTATGAAATTCTTGTATAGATGTTTAATTCGTCATCAAAAAATGCTGGCTTTAAATAATTGATTTCGTTCCTTGCCATGTAATAGAGACGATTATCACTAAAAATTCCTTTGGGAGGTAGCAGACCGGCATCTTGCACATAATGAATCCTTGCTTGTTCCAAGTAATTAAAATAGACAGCGTTATTTAGTATTCTTAGCATGTCAACTTCGTTAAATCTTACTTTCACTTTATATATATGTTTAAATTTATCTTTTTCTAGTTGTGGTTTCATTTTTTATTCCTTATCATTTGTTCAATATAGTCCCATGATTCATTTGAAACAGCCTCGAGCATATTAAATTGGCCAGCACCTTTAAGCCACTCGCCGCCGTCTATTGTTATTACTTCACCATTGATATAAGCTGAAAAATCTGAAACAAGGTAAGCTGCCAAATTAGACAATTCTTGATGTTCACCGACTCGTTTTAGTGGAACTTTGTTTTTAAAATCGAATTTGTCTTTAAGTTCACCCGGAAGCAGTCTATCCCAAGCTCCTTTTGTTGGAAAAGGTCCAGGTGCAATCGCATTAAATCGAATTCCATACTTTGCCCATTCAACAGCAAGAGAACGAGTTAGTGCCAATACCCCAGCTTTTGCACAAGCAGAGGGCACAACATAAGCTGAGCCAGTCCAAGCATACGTAGTGACAATATTTAAAACTGTGCCCTCTGTTTTATTTTTTATCCAATGTTTTCCAAATGCTAAAGTACAATTATATGTTCCTTTCAGCACTATGTTTACTATTACATCAAAAGCACGATGGGATAATCTTTCAGTTGGACTAATAAAATTACCTGCGGCATTGTTAACCAATACATTTACTTCACCAAATTTCTTAATACTTGTATTTAGCAGATTTTCAACTTGATTGTAATCTGTTACATCACATTCGACCGGTAATATTTCACCTTTTGTTTCGTCTGCTAACTCCTTAGCAGTGTCAGCTAAGATAGGAAATTTTCTGCTGGCTATTACAACTTTAGCTCCTAATTCTAAGAAATACTTACTCATCGATTTACCAAGCCCGGTTCCACCGCCAGTTACAACTATTATTTTTTCTTTTAGTGAATTGTCTTTTAACATCGGGTTATTATATTTCTTTGTCATGTTTAGTTACGGGATTGTTAATATAAGATTGAATACAAATTGATCCTTTAGTGCAAAATAATATTTAGAAGCAATAAGTATTGGCTTCAATTAACCTATTGGCGATTTTTCTCCGCAATCCTATAGTGTTAATAGGCTCATATTTTGTAAATCGTTTTAGACCAAGCAGAAGCATTTTCAACTCGTCACCAGTTGCAAATGCAGCGATTGCATGTTTGCCGTATTTTTCTATTTTTTCCATTGCGTCATTTATATAAACTTTTGTCATATCAATATAAGGTTGAAGTTCTTCCTCCTTTTTAATTTGAGAAAGTTTCATGGTTCTTAAATAAGCAGATTCGCAGGCAAAGACTTCAATCATCATATCAGTAACATTCATTATAATTTCTTGTTCATCTTTTAATTTTTCCATTAGCTTTTGTACAGCGCTTCCAGCTATCATAAGAATTGCTTTTTTTGCATTGCTTATAGCCTTTTTTTCTTTAGCTAACAATTCATCACCGCTTTCATCAAAAGAAGGTACAGACATTAGTTCTTTTTGGATTGCAAGTGCGGGTGTCATTAAATCAATTCTTCCTTTCATGGATCTTTTAATTAACATATCAACTGTAAGAAGCCGATTAATTTCGTTTGTCCCTTCAAAAATTCTATTAATTCTTGAATCGCGGTAAGCACGGGCTACAGGGTATTCTTCCGAGTAGCCGTAACCGCCGTAAATTTGTACTGCTTCGTCAACTACATAATCTAACATTTCAGAGCCGTAAACTTTCAGCATTGCACATTCAATTGCATATTCTTCGGCAGCCTTTAATGCTGCTTGTTCGTACTTATCACCTTGTGCTTGATGTTCTTTAATTTTTTTGTTGATTAAATTACTTACTCTGTAAGTAGCGGATTCAGAGACAAATATTCTAATTGCTTGTTCAGCCAGTTTATGTTTGATTGCCCCAAAGTTAGAAATTAATTGTCCAAATTGTTTTCTTGTATTAGCATATTCGATTGAAAGTGAAGACACCTTTTTCGCACTACCAGTCGTCATCGCGCCAAGTTTAAATCTGCCCACGTTCAATATATTAAAAGCAATATAGTGTCCCTTTCCTATTTCACCAAGAACGTTTTCAACTGGTACTTTAACATTATCTAAGAACAAAGCGCGTGTTGAAGAGCCTTTAATTCCCATTTTATTCTCTTCTTGACCGCGATTAAAGCCCTCTGAGTTTGCATCAATAATAAAGCATGTAAATTTATCGCCATCAACTTGTGCAAATGTAATTAGTATATCTGCAAACCCTCCGTTGGTAATCCACATCTTTTGTCCATTAAGAATGTAATATTTTTTGTCATCTGAAAGTTTAGCGGTAGTCTTTGCTGAAAGTGCATCTGAACCTGAAGTAGGTTCAGTTAAACAGTAAGCTGATTTCAGTTCACCGCTTGCTAATTTAGGAAGGTATTTTTTCTTTTGTTCGTCTGTGCCATAGTAAAGAATAGGAAGTGTACCAATTCCAGTATGTGCGGCATATGAAACGCCGAACGAATGACCTTTACCCATTTCCATTGCAATTGCAGTATTGGAGTTAAAGTCTTCACCTAATCCGCCATATTCTTCGGGGATAGCTGTACTAAGCAAGCCAAGTTCGCCTGCCTTTTCCATTAAACTTACAGTTAGGTTAGGTTCTTGTTTATCGATTGCATTTAGTTTTGGCCAAATTTCTTTTTCGATAAATTCTTTTGCAGTCTCAGCCATCATTTTTTGTTCTTCTGACAAATCTTCAGGAATAAAAATTGATTGAGGGTCAGCTTCTTTAATTAAAAATTCACCGCCTTTAATTACTTCTGAGTTTGATTTTACGTTTTCCATAGTACACCTTTATATTGTTATTTTCCGTTAATAGAGATTATTAATTTAGCAACTCATAAATAGCTGCAACGCCTTGTCCACCGCCAACGCAGGCTGTAACCATTCCATATTTCTTTTTTCTTCTTCTTAGTTCGTTAAAAATTTGGATAGAAAGTTTTGCACCAGTACAACCAAGCGGGTGTCCTAAAGCAATTGCCCCGCCATTGACGTTAACTTTTTCTGGATTTAACCCAAGATTTCTAATTACAGCAAGGGATTGGGATGCGAATGCCTCGTTGAGTTCAATTAAATCTATATCGTCTAATTTTAGGTTAGCTTTTTGTAATGCTTTTGGGACTGCTGCAATTGGACCTATTCCCATAATTCTTGGGTCAACACCTTCTAAAGCAAAAGATTTCAAAACGGCAATTGGCTTAAGATTTAATTCCTTAACCATTTCTTCAGACATTACAAGCACAAAAGCAGCGCCATCAGACATTTGAGATGAATTACCTGCAGTTACAGTTCCTTCCGCCGCAAAAACAGGTTTTAATTTGGATAGTGCTTCGAGTGTAGTATCAGCTCGGGGTCCCTCATCTGTATCAACAATATATTTTTTTGCTTTCCTTTTTCCATTTTCAAGGAAAATTTCTTCAACTTCGATTGGAACAATCTCATCTTTAAAGTAACCGTTTTTAATTGCATTTAACGCTTTCATGTGAGATTCATAAGCAAATTTATCCTGGTCCTCACGAGAAATTTTATAATCCCTTGCAACTTCCTCTGCTGTTAATCCCATACTCAAATAATATTCGGGGTGCTCTTTTGCAAATTTATAATTTGGTGATAACTTCCAGCCAGCAGTTGGCACCAGTGACATTGATTCGGTACCGCCTGCAATTATACAATTTGCATAGCCTGCCCGAATTTTAGAAACTGCTATTGAGATTGTTTCTACTCCAGATGCACAATAGCGATTGACAGTCATTCCCGGCGTACGCATTGGTAAACATTGCAGAGCTATCATTCTGCCAATTTGCAATCCTTGTTCTGCTTCTGGTACCGCATTTCCTACAATTAAATCATCAACTCTATTGGGGTCTAGTTGAGGAACTTTGTTTAACAAATATTTAATTACGTCTGCAGCTAAATCATCTGGTCTGTAATTTTTAAAGCCGCCTTTTTTAGCTTTTCCTACTGCAGAGCGATATCCAGCTACTATATACGCTTCTTTCATAATTTTTACCTTTATTAATTTCTTAATGGTTTTCCTGTTGTAAGAATACTTTGAATTCTTTCTAATGTTTTCTTTTCTCCAATTAGACTAAGAAAAGCTTCTCTTTCTAAATCGAGCAAGTACTGTTCAGAAACTAAAGTGGGAGCAGTTAAATCTCCGCCACACATAACAAAAGCTAATTTCTCAGCAATTTTTTTATCGTGTTCTGTTATATACCTTGCTGTATGGAATGAAAATGCACCAACTAAAAGAGCAGCTAATGCTGATTTACCCAATACTTTTATATCATTTCTTTGCAGCGGTTGAGTATAGCCTTGGTCGCTTAATTCGATGACAGCTTTTTTTGCTTCGTTTATTAGTCTGTTTTGGTTGAGAATATATTTATCTCTGCCATTTCGCAGTATTCCCATGCCAAATGCTTTTTGGGCAGATGTAGAGACTTTAGCCATTGCTATGTTCATAAACATTTCTTGAAGGATTGGCAGTTCAACAACACCTTCTTGGTATTTATCCGAGGCACGAAGTGTCATTTCCTTAGTCCCGCCGCCGGCTGGAATAATTCCAACTCCAACTTCAACAAGTCCAATATAAGTCTCAGCGGAAGCAACAACTTTATCAGAATGCAGACAAACTTCGCAGCCGCCTCCCAAGGTCATTCCATGCGGTGCCGAAACAACAGGCACAGCGGAATATCTTATTCTCATTGTAGATTGTTGAAACATTCTAACAGCCATATCAATTTCATCGTATTCTTGTTCTGTGGCTAACATAAACATCATAGCTAAATTTGCACCGGCTGAAAAATTTTGGGCATCGTTGCCAATTACAAGTCCTCGAAAATCTTTCTCTGCAATTTCAATTGACTTGTTAATTGCTTCAAGAATTTCAGAGCCAATTGAGTTCATCTTTGTTTGAAATTCAAGATTTAGCACACCATCGCCAATATCGTGCAAAGTTGCACCTGTGTTTTTCCATACAGGTTTGTTTGCTCGATAGTTATCTAAAATTATAAATTCATTTTTACCCGGAATATCTTTATAAGAATTTGAATTTATATCATAATACTTTTTCTTGCCGTTTTCTATTTTGTAGAAGGAATTGAATCCTCCTTTTAACATTTCATAAACCCATTTGGCCGGCTTAAGGTTTTCTTCTTCCATTAACTTTATAGTATATTCAACACCGAGAACGTCCCAGGTTTCAAAAGGTCCTAGTTCCCAACCAAAACCAGCTCGAAGTGCATCGTCAACTTTGTATATTTCATCGGCAATTTCTAAGATTCGATTTGAAGAATACTGAAATATCATAAACGAGAGTTTCTTAAGAAATTCGCCGGCTTTATCTTTAGAGAAGGTTAAAGCTTTTATTCTTTCTTTAAGGTTTTCTAATTGCTTAGCTGCTGTTACCGATGCGTACTTGACTTTTGGCGAGGGCTCATATTCAAATGTTTCAGTATTTAGTTCAAGGATTTCTTTTTCTCCTTTTTCGTTTTTTACTTTCTTATAAAAGCCTTGACCTGTCTTATCGCCCAGCCAGTTATTGTTTACAAGTTTACTTACAAAATCCGGAACTTTAAACAACTCGCGCCACTCATCATTAGGACAATCTTTGTATATATTGTTCGCGACTTTAACAAGTGTATCAATCCCAACTACATCGGCAGTACGAAATGTTGCTGATTTTGGTTTGCCTGTCAACGGCCCAGTTAAAGTATCAATCTCCTTTACTTTTAAGCCAAGTTCTTTCATCAATTTAAAGACAGCCATAATGCTGAACACGCCAATTCTATTTGCGATGAAAGCCGGTGTATCTTTACATAGCACAGGTGTTTTGCCCAAAAATACGTCGCTGTAATACACTAAAAAATCTACAACTTCTTGTTTTGTTTTTTCTGTTGGAATAATCTCCAGTAACGGCAAATATCTTGGTGGATTGAAAAAGTGCGCTCCGCAAAAATGTTGCTGGAAGTCTTCGCTTCTTCCACTTAGCATCGAATGAATTGGGATTCCGGATGTGTTAGTAGTTACCAGAGTTCCGCTCTTTCTAAATTTCTCAACTTTTTCAAGAACTGACTTTTTTATTTCGAGATTTTCAACCACTGCTTCAATTATCCAATCGCATTCTTTCAGCCAACCGAGATTATCTTCAAAATTACCGGTTTTAATTCTTGAGGCAAAGGACTCATCGTATAGCGATTCTGGTTTTGCCTTTAATACATTTTGTAGGTTTGTGTTAACTATTCTGTTTCTAAATTCGGCACTTTGTTCTGTTAAGCCTTTTTTAATTTCTTCATCTGTAAGCTTAGGTGGTACTATATCGAGCAAATAAACATTGCAGCCAATATTTGCAAAATGGCATGCGATGCGTGAGCCCATAACTCCCGACCCAAGCACTGCAACATTTTTAATTATTCTTTTCATTTTTACATCTCAGTTTATTTGTGAAATTACATTATTCGTCTTTAGGTAAATTAATTGAACTGTTCTCAGCATAAATTTCTTCTATTAAATTCTTATACTTTTCGCTAAGAACATCTCTTTTAACTTTCATTGTAGGTGTTAATTCGCCTGTTTCTACTGACCATAAATCTGGCACCAATGCAATTTTTTTAATTTGCTGGACGTGTCCAAATCTCTTATTGTATTTTTGAACTTCCCTCCAAATTCGTTCTTTTACTACAGGCGAGGCTGCGATTTGTTCACGAGTAATCAACTCCATTTTTTTCTCTTTAGCCCATTTTCTTATGAATTCAAAATTGGGCTGGATAATTGCGGCAACAAACTTTCTGTTTTCCCCTATTACCATCATTTGTTCGATAAAGAAAGATTCTTTCATTTTATTTTCGATTGGCTGGGGAACTACAAATTTTCCCCCGCTGGTTTTAAACATTTCTTTTATTCTTCCTGTAATTTTCAAAAATTTTCCTTCAACAATTTCACCCACATCGCCTGTATGTAACCACCCATCTTCGTCAATTGCTTCTTTTGTAGCTTCTGGATTATTGTAATATCCAATCATAACATTTGGTCCTTTAGCAAGAATTTCTCCATTTTCACCAATTTTTATTTCAACATCAGGGATTGGTATCCCGACCGTACCAATCAAGTTTTCTTTTTTATTGAATCTATTGCATGTCAAAACGGGAGAAGTTTCTGTAAGTCCATAACCTTCAATTACAGGAATTCCGGCACCAATAAATATTCTTGAAAGACGAGGCTGTAATGCAGCTGAACCACTAATAATTCCTTTTATATTTCCACCCAGAGCTTCTTTCCATTTTGTAAAAACAATTTTTCTTGCAAAGAACAATCTTAAATTATAAAACCAATTGTTTTTTCCGTGATGGTCATAATGATTAGCAAGATTAACTGCCCATCCAAAAATTGCTTTTTTAGGTAAACTGAGTTTGTAACCTGCATCCATAATTCTTTCAAAAACTTTTTCAAGAAGTCGGGGCACGGTAATGAAAAAGTCGGGTTTAACTTCACGAATATTTTCGCCGACAGTCTCTAAGCTTTGGGGATAATTAATTGAGGTGCCGAGGATCATGTAAAAGTAAACTGCTGTCCTTTCAAAAATATGGCATAATGGTAAAAAGCTAATTGTGGTCTTAAATTTTTTTATTGGCATACAACGCACAAGTGAATTAACATTGGAAATAATGTTTTTGTGAGAAAGCATTACTCCTTTGGGAATTCCTGTTGTGCCAGATGTATAAATTATTGTAGCAAGATTTTCTTCTGTAATTGTATCATTAATTTCCTGCAGTCTTTTTCTTAAATTTTCATCTGCTGCTTCAGTTATTTCCGTCCAATGATGTGCTTTATCAATTCTGTTGAAAGTGTAAATATGCTGAATTTTATTCTTGATTTTTTTATTTACACGTTGAACTTTATCAAACAACTCTTCATCTTCTACAAAGACGAGTTTAACATCAGCATCTTGAAAAATGAAGCTATAATTGTCTTCGCTAGTATTTGGATAAAGAGGAACAACTATGCCACCCATTTGAAGTATCCCTAAATCAACAAAATTCCATTCCACTCTATTTCTTGAAATTATAGCAATTTTATCATTGGGGTTAAAGCCAAGTTTAAGTAAACCCAAACTAACATTATCGATTATTTTTTTTACCTCTGCTGTGCTGTATGCTCTCCACTTACCTGTAACTTTATCGCTGAACGCTTTAGGATTTGGATAATGTTCAAGCTGATAAGGGATTAAATCTATTAACCGATTTTTTGGTAACTGTGGATATTGCATGTTTGTGTTCCTCAATTTGTAACCTTACTAAATCAAAATAAGAAGAACTTAATAAAGTAGCAAGCGAATTTTCGCTAAAAAAGAAAATTTGCTTTTGGAAATAAAATTTAATTAAGTTTTGTTCAGTTTTCTATTTTTGTTATGATTTTTTTTAGTACTATGAATTTATCTGAAAATAATATAAAGTTAATCTTTGGCTTAAAACTAAAACAGCTGCGGCAAGAAAAAGGCTTAACCCTTTCTGAATTAGCCGAGAGGTCCTCTCTTTCAGTTTCTTACTTGAATGAAATTGAGAATGGGAAAAAACAACCAAAGCCAAAAAAAATTGCAGCAATTGCTAAAGCCTTAGATGTTCCATACGATAAGTTAGTTTCTCTTAAATTGAATAAAAATCTTGCACCTATTAGTGAACTGTTAGAATCAAATTTTTTAGAAAAACTTCCTCTTGACCATTACGGAATTGATGTTCATAAACTTCTTATTCAGCTTTCTCAAGCTCCTATACAGCTGAGCGCCCTCGTTTCTACTTTGATTGAAGTAGCTAAATCTTTAGAGTTGACAGAAAATCAGTTTAGTAACATTGCTATTAGAACCTATAAGGAACTTAATGAAAATTATTTTAGCGAACTTGAAGACTCTGTATTAAAGTTTTGTAAAAAAATTAAATTCGATTACAATCCGCCTGTTACATATAATCGTTTGTTAGAAATATTGACGAATAATTTTAATTATGAGGTAGATGAAAACTCTATTCCAGATACACCAGATTTTAGCAATATTCGGGCAGTTAGTGTTATCAACGGAAAGAGAAAGAAAATATTAATCAACCGAAAATTAGCTGATTCCCAAAAAGCCTTTATAATTGGCAAGGAAATCGCTTATGTTTTTTTGAAAATTTCCGATCGTTCAAACCTTTATTCTAATATTCCTTTGGATTCTTTTGACCAGCTTTTAAACAATTTGAAAGCCTCTTATTTTTCCACTGCACTAATAATTAATAAACAATCAATCATAAACGATATTTCTTTCCTGTTTAATCAGAAAAAATTCGATGAGAAATTTCTTCTTTCACTTATAAAAAAATATGATGTCTCACCAGATATGCTTCTTCAAAGAATTACTAACGTTTTAACTAAGTACTTCAACATTAGCAATTTCTTTTTCTTGCGGATTAATTCAGCTAAAAATTCTGGTGTTTATTCTGTTACAAAACAAATAAGGTTAAATATCAAAGATTATCCCAGCGAGTATCAAAACAATGAGCATTACTGCCGGCGATGGTTATCTATTGACATTTTAAAAAGATTAGAAGAACTACAGAAAACCAACGAAGATTTTAAATTACCAATAGCAGCAATTCAAAAGTCAGTTTTTGGTGATTCCAATAATGTGTACATAGAGATTTCAATTGCCAAGTTCTCATCTCTTCATCCTAACTTTAATTATAGCGTTACATTAGGATTTTTGTTAAACGAGGAATTGAAACAAAAAATTTTATTTGTAAATAATCAGTCTATACCAGAAAGAGTAGTTAACGGTACTTGCCAGCGTTGTAATATATTGGATTGTAAAGAGCGGGCTGCAAAGCCAACTATTTACGAAACTAAAAGACAATTAGAAAAACTGAAAAAAGAACTTAATAAAATTGTTCAAGAATCGTAATAATTTCACTGACTTTTCTTTTCAAAATCCTCAATAATATTTTTAATAGCCTGTGGTATTACTGTTGATTCGTTCTTTTTATAATCATAAGAAACCAGCTTGGTTAATGCCTTGGCAGCAATTTTCTTATGCTCATTGTTCACAATTGCAATAACGTGTTCTAAGTCAACGCTTTTATTGCCTATTTTTGATGTGCGGCTGTAAACTTCTAACTTGTCGCCTAATTTAATTTGATGTATATAATCAATCTCTATTCTTGCAACAACTGCATTGAACTCTAAATCCCTTACATTCATGTTTAACACATCTTTGTAGTATGAAAGACGAGCTTCTTCAAGGTAAGTTAAATATGTTGCATTGTTTACATGACCCATTGCATCAAGGTCAGAAAATCTAACTGTTATCTGGATTTTGTGCTTAAATTTTTCTAATTCCATTTCAGATAAATAATTAGTGAAACATGTACCCAAAATTATTTCTTTAGATGGAATATTAAAAATTTTTGAAAAGAGTTTTTTGTATTGAATCTACCATTAAAAAAATTATTTGCTAAAATCAAAACTATCTACATTTATTCTGGTTCAAAATATTCGGTGGTACATCCATAGCAAATTTTTTGGGTTAAATTTTGTAATTATTAAGGAAATTTTACTGGTTGTTTGTTAATTTTGAAAAAAATGAGTTTCTTATGTCCAACCGAAGGCAACAAGTAAAATCTAAAATTGGCAAGCCTCCAGGCAGCTTGATTTTTGTAGGGGAAAAAAATGTTGATAAAACAATAATTACCTTAGTTGAGTATGACCAGACCGAATATGAATGCAGAAAAATAGAATCACTTGATAAATTAAAACAACAACTAACAAATCGTAAAAAGGAAAAAGTATTGTGGATTAATGTAAATGGACTACAGGATGTTGAACTAATTTCTGAAATAGGTTCTTTGTTTGGTATTCATCCACTTAGCATTGAGGATGTTTTAAACAGCTATCAACGCTCTAAAGCTGACTTTTTTGAAAATGGAATCTTCATTGTGGCAAAAAATGCAGAAATAAAAAACAATAAAGAATTATCAATTGAACAAGTTTCTTTTTTTATTGGACAAAATTTTGTCATTAGTTTTCAACACAATCCAGAAGTCGATACCTTTAATTCTATCTATGCAATTATAGAAAAGGGGAAAGGAATTATTAGAAAATCTAAAGCAGACTATTTGTTGTATGTTTTGTTAGACTTCCTTTTAGATAATTATTTTTTGGTAGTAGAAGAATTAGGCGAACAAATTGACGATTTGCAAGAAATATTGTTAAAAAACCCAAAAACCGAAGAGTTAGCTAAAATTCAGAAGCTTAAAAAATACCTCCAAAATACCAGACAGACTGTAAGTCCACTTCGCGAACTGTTGAATAGTCTTATTAGAAGAGATTCTTTATTAATTACTGAGGAGACAGTAATTTATTTTCGCGACACACTTGACCACCAAATTCGTATTGTTGAAAATCTGGAAACCTTGCGCGATACACTTACAACTATGCTCGATATTTACCTTTCAAGCGTCAATAATAAAATGAACGAGGTAATGAAAGTACTTACCATAATTGCAACTATTTTTATCCCTTTAACTTTCATCGTTGGCATATACGGCATGAACTTTCAATATATGCCCGAACTTGAATGGAAGTTTGGCTATCCATTGATTTTATTTTTAATGATTGTAATAGCAATTCTGTTAGTGCGCTATTTTAAGAAAAAAAACTGGTTTTAATGCTTACCCAAGAAAAGTTAAACTACAAAATGAGGAGAATGTTATGGAATTCTTAAATGTAACTATCTGGGGAAATTCTATTAAAGATTACTTGCTTGCCATCGGTATAATCTTTTTGGCTGTGTTAATTATTCATATTATTCGAACAATAGTTATATCTAAATTAAAGAAGATAAAGAATGAAAACGGAGAAATAAAATATTCTTTTGCTATAAAAAGTATTAATAAATTTCTTATACCGGCTTTATATCTCACTGCCATGTACATAGTCATAGAGTCACTTAGTTTTGGCACTAAAGCCGATAAAATTTTTACTATAGTTATTTACTTACTTACAACACTTTATGCTGTTCGTTTTGGAATTGCCTTATTAAATTATTTTCTGACAAAATATGTGGAAAAATCACGAGGCGAAGAAGAAAGTAAAAGAATTAAACCACTATTTGCCTTTTTAAACTTTTTGATATGGATTCTAGGATTACTTTTTCTTTTAGATAACCTTGGTTTTAAAATCTCTACTTTAATTGCTGGATTAGGAATTTCTGGAATAGCTATTGGATTTGCTGCACAAGCAATTTTAGGAGATTTGTTCAGCTACTTCGTTATTTTTTTTGATAAACCTTTTGAACTTGGCGACTTTGTTGTCTTCGAAAATATAGCTGGCAGCATAGAAAAAATTGGAATTAAATCAACACGAATACGGTCTCTTTCAGGCGAACAGATAACTATCTCTAACTCTAAATTAACTGGCACGCTTGTTCATAATTATAAAAGAATGGAAAAAAGAAGAGTGGTTTTTAACATTGGGGTTACTTACCAAACTAAAGCTGATTTGTTAAAAAAAATTCCTTCTATCGTAAAAGAAATAATAGAAAAAAATGAAAATACTTTATTTGATAGAGCACATTTTAAAAGTTACGGCGATTTCAGCTTAATCTACGAAATAGTTTATTATATTCTTTCTTCTGATTACAATGTTTACATGGACGTACAACAGCAAATTAACTTAAGCATCTTCGAAGAATTTGAGAAATTGAAAATAGAATTTGCTTACCCAACCCAAACCATTTTTTTGAACAAAGGAAATTGATTTTCCTACTTCAATTAACTGTAAATTGGCAATAAGTTTAGCAAAACTAAGAGTTATAAAAAATTACTCTTTTAGCTCTTTGAAAGAAATGGAGAGAAAGCGACTCAAATGCAAGTATAATAATTCTCCAAATGAAGCAAAAAATAACTATATTATATACATATCAAAATTTTACTTAACATAATAATATGTTCACTTCAATTATTCGTAAACCATCTAAAAATAAAATAGACGAAAGCATAAATAAAACCGATTAGCTTGAATTTGCAATCACTTGTTAATTTTTTCAGCGTATTACTTAAGCAACATAAAAAAATCTTTTTCTCATATAAAGGTTTCATTCTGGGAATTTTTTTGTTCTTGTAAGCATAACCAGATTTTTTTCCAAATAAAAAGAGGTGCTTTTTATGGAACAAATATTAAAACCGGAAGAATTCTTAAAAGTAATCGCCTCATTTCTAACAGAAACCCATAGCGGTTTAGCGATTATTGATGTTAAGCATAGCTTGTTTCCATTTGTATATGTCAATAGAGGATTTTCTAAAATAACTGGTTATGCTTCAAATGAAATTATTGGCAGAGAATTCGGGTTCTTTTTAGATATTAGGACTAGAAATAATCTAATTACAAAAATAACTGCAATTTTGGAAAAGCCAGAGTCCTTTTCTATTGACACAAAAATTGTAAGCAAAGGCGGCAAGATAATAGATGCCTTAATTTTGTTTACGCCTGTTGTTTCTTATCCAAAAGATATCGAGCACATTTTTTTGATTGTGGATGATATTACAGATAAAAAAGCACGTATAGCAAATGAGGCTTCGTTAAAAACATTTAAGGTTACTATAGAGTCTGTGAATGATATTGTTTTTAATTATATGAATTATCTAAAAGTATTCCGTGATGATTTATTAGAAGTAAACGGACAAATCAACCACAAGCGTATTGAAGAATTAATTGCTGAGTATGATGTTCAATACAGAAACACATTTATGGCTCTTACGAAGTTTGAAAGCTTAACAAGTTTTAAGACCAAAAGCTTAACAGATGATTTAGAAATTTTTGATTTGTAACACTTTTCATACTGAATAAGCTAAGGATTTAACTTGTTACTAAGGTTGTAAACTCTAAGGAGTTAAACTCAAAAATAAGGTTTCTTTGACTCTTCAAACGGGTTTGACCTTATCTTTTTCTTCTAAACCTTAGTAACTCTAACTAACCCAAAAAAACTGAACCTTTGAGAATTCACCACTTTGTGGATTACCTTATATCTCCTCTTTGATTTCAAAGTTTCTGTCAAAATCTTTCTTTCGAGAACTGATTTTAGGTTCATTTGGGTTAAATATGAATTGTAAATTCCTTTTGTTCTATCTGTAAGAAGTTCATTACTATCCAACAATCTCAATTGGTTATTTCCCAAAACTATTTTTGATGTTATCCATAAGGTAATAAGGTTTAGATAGGTTCAAGGATTTGATTTGTTACTAAGGTTTATCTTCACTAATAAAGTTTTTTTCTCATTGCGGTAAGTAAAAGTCACGCGGTAATAAGAGACGACCAATATTTTTCCTTCATAGTAACTAGACTATGAATTTTTTAAAAGTGTTACTTGTTATTTATAACTACAGTTAAGAGTTTAGTTTAAAACCTTATTTATCTTACTTTAACCTTAGTAATCTCTGAAGACCACAGACTCATTAACCTTATTACCTTATTGCTTGAGATATAAAATCTTCCAAAATGTAATGATGAGTAGCTGCATTAAAATTTTTCTTAGTCAATTTTTCTAACAGCAGAGTAACTGCTGTTGTTATTCAAAGGAACCCCGGAAGCAGAGATTTTAACAGGCTCTGACAGACTTGCTTGCTGCAAGCAAGCCTACCGAGGTAGGCAAGTTTTATAATTGAAAAATTACTTTTAGACGTCCAAGCCTAAGGCGGTAATTTGAATAAAATAAATTGGTCAGGTTTATTACGATAAGGGCATTAAAATAGAAACTTTCGTTCTGCCAAATTTAGAATCAACCATAATATCGCCGTTATGCAAATTTATTATTGACTTAACAACTGATAAGCCTAAGCCAACGCCCCCCTTTTTTTGAGATTTTGGATTTTCAACTCTATAAAATCGTTCGAATATTTTATTTAAAGCCTCGGGAGGTATTTCGTCTCCTGTATTTGCAATATCAATCTTTAGCTTGTTTTCAGAATTGTTTTCTGCTGAAACGAGCAACTCCGAGTTCTCATTTCCGTATTTGATAGCGTTGTCAAGTAAATTAGTAATGGCCTGTTTCATTAAACCAGTGTCTAATTTTACATTTATGTTTTTAGGAATATTAGAAACTATTTTTATTTGTTTTTCATTTGCCAAATAAATGAAATTATTTAAGATGGCATTTAAAAACTCTTCTAAATTTACGTTTACTTTTTGAACGTTAATAAGCGAGTGGTCACTTTTTGAAATAAAAAAGAGATTATCTATAATTTTAATCAATCGTATGGTTTCTTCGTGGTTGCTTTTCAATACTTCTATATACTCATCAACTGTTTTTGGGGATTTCAATGCAATTTCAATTTCTCCACGTAAAATTGTTAACGGGGTTTTTAGTTCATGTGCAGCAAATATTGTAAACTGATTCATATAATCGACTGAAGTTTTTATTCGGTCAATCATTTCATTCATTTTACGGACTAAGCGACCGTATTCATCGGTAAACTCTTCACCGGGAATTTTTTCACTCATATTTTGAGCTGTTATCTCTTCTGTTTTTTTTACGATTGCGTCAATGCGAGAGAGTGATTTTGAAGAAATAATTGCGCCACCTAAAAACGAGATGATTAAAAAAAGGGGTGCAAGAAGAATATAAAGATCTGTTAAGCTGTTGAGTGTTTGTGATATTTGATCTTTTGGGTAGGCAACCAAAACAGCATAATTGCCGCTTTTGAGTAAGTAACCTCGTATTGTTTGCTGAGATAATGAATCCCCAACAAAATCGAACGCACCTTTTTTGTTTAATGCAATGTTTGGCAGTAAGAAGTCGTTTCCGGAAAGATTATCTGTTTTAAAAATTATTTTGTTCCCGGAGGAAATTTCTATATATGTATTTCTTTTGTTAAACACTACAATATCGTAAATTAAATCCCAAACCAAATCTTCTTCATTTTGGTAATTTTCATCGGGTGTAAAGGTATCCAAATCAACATGTTTTTCTTTAACAATTTTTATTATTGCATTTGCTTGCGCGGCTAAAGCAGAATCAAGTTTGTCCAAAGATTTAGTAAAAAGGTAAATGTAAATTATTACACCTAATAACAATTCCAAAAAAAGAAACACTAACGAGTACCAGAGAGTTGTTTTAAAACGTGTCGAAGAAATAAAGTTTTTCAATTTGTTAAACATTGTTGCTTGATTAATCTTTTATTATATATCCAATGCCTCGTACAGTATGAATTAACTGCTTTTGAGATGGGAGGTCAATTTTATTACGCAGTTTGTTGATATAGACATCTATAATGTTAGTTTCAGGGTCGAAATGATAATCGTAAACATGTTCTATTAACTTTGTGCGAGAGACGATCTTGTTTTTGTTATGAATCAAATATTCGAGGATAGCGTATTCTCTGGGGGTTAATGTAATTTCCTGTTCGCCTCTGTAAACTTTGTGAGTAATTAAATTTAGTGTGAGGTTATCAATTTTTAATTCGGTTGTTTTTTGTGTTTCTTTTCTTCTGAGCAAAGCACGAATACGCGCTGTTAATTCTTCAAAAGCAAAAGGCTTAGTAAGATAATCATCTGCTCCAGCATCAAGACCAGCTACTTTATCGCCTGTGCTGTCTTTTACAGTTAATAAAAGAATAGGTGTATTTACGTTTTGGGAACGTAAATCTTTTGTAATTTTCAATCCGTCTTTAAAAGGCAGCATTACATCAAGTACAATAACATCATACTCCTGAGAAACAGCCATTTCATAACCGTCTTTTCCATTATAAGCAACATCTACTGAAAAGTATTCTTCCTCAAGGCCTTTTTTGATAAAATTAGCCACTTTTTTTTCGTCTTCAACTACTAAAATTCTCATGCACATAACATAACAAAAAAAAGGGAGAGCGAAAACTCTCCCTTTAACCTATTTTCTTGAATTTATTCAACCCACATTTTTCATTAGAAAAAATTTGTCTTTCGACAAAAAATTCATTTCTAACCACAAGATGGTGAATTCTCATGAATTTTTTGGGTTGAAAATTATTTGCCTTCTTCCTTTGCTTCTTTCTTTTCTGCTTTCTTAGTCATTTTGTGCTTAGGAGCAGTTTTTGTGTGTGTTTTAGCCTCTTTCTTGGCGGTAGTTTTTGCTGTATCAGTTTTTTCGGTTTTAACTTCTTTTTTCTCTACTGCCTTCTCTGGCTTTTTAACTTCTTTCTTCTCCAACTTCTTTTCTACCTTCGGTTTCTCAGTAGCAGGTTTTGTTTGCGGTTTCTCCTGCGCAAAAATTGAGTTTGAAGTAAATGCAAACAAAACAAAAAGTGCCGTTAGAGATGCAATTAGCTTTTTCATATTATCCTCTATTTTTTGTTAGTGATTATTTTGTTAAATAATTATGAATTATTTACGCGGTAAACATACTGTGTAATCATTAAAATAAGCTTAATGGATTATTAATAATTTTTAATCTAATAAGCTGAATTTTCCTAATGAAAAATTGGGGTTAATGGGCTGAATCATTAACGCATGAGAAGTTTAACAAAGAAGTGATTTTATTCCTCTTTCTTTTTCTTCATATAGTAGTTGGACTCAGTTAAAATTTTGAACCCAAATTTTTCGTACAAACCGTGTGCGTCTTTAGTAGCCAGCATCCATGTTTTAACATCAACTAAATCTGGGTGACAGAGTACATTTTTAATTAATAACTTTCCTAATCCTTTCCCACGATGTTCTTTTAACACAAAAACATCTGCTAAGTAAGCCAAAGAAACGTAATCGGTAATAACGCGTGCAAAACCAATCTGTTTTTCTTTATAAAAAAGTCCGAAGCAAAGTGATTTTTTAATCCTTTTTTTAACGGATGCAAAATCAATCCCCTTTGACCAATAAGCATTTGTTAAAAACTCATAAATCATCCATGTATCAAACTTTGTTTTTTTAGTTGTAATTGAATACTCTTCATTTAATTGTATTTCGTACATAATGTTATTCTTCAAATTTTATTTCGAAATATTCATTTAAATATTTGTAAAACTCTTCTTTGGTTTTAATTTCCACTTTAATTTTTTCTTTTCCTTTTTTTATAGTTAACGAAGTATCAGAAAGTGTAATTCTGCCTGTTTCAGTAGCTTTGGAACAAAGCATCCTTGTTCTAAAAATTGATGTGGGCGAGTCTTGTTGAAAGTTACACATTTCTTCAAAGTCACTCAATAATCTTGGGATAATTGTGAAGCTGTAAAGCAGTGTCCACATTCCTTTTTCAAGTTTTTCGACTGCATAATTTTTGTTGCTTCCATTTACTCGGTATGTACCGCTAATATCGCTTACTATTCCTCTTGGCATTTGAATTGGCTTTCTAAAAGAATCACCGAAACCAACATCAACTAAGTAATCTTCTTTAAGGTGGACAAGTAAAGTCATGTGGTCAAATTCTGGTCCTAATCTTTTCCAGCTGTGATTATAAACTCTTGCAGAAAGCATATCAACATTAAAACCCAAGTTAGTAAGCAACCAATGAAAAAGTCCATTTAGTTCGTAACAAAATCCACCTCTTTTTGTAGGAATTATTTTATTGTAGATTTTTTCTAAATCAAGAGAAATTCTTGCGCGGTTGGGTATATCTAAATCTTCAAATGGAATTGCATATAAATGTTTTAATTGAAGTTCAGAAAGAAATTCTAACGAGGGCTCTCTTGTTTCCGACACATTTATTCTTTTAAGATAATCTTGTGTATTCATACTGATTAAAAAGATAATGGAGAAAGTCCTAAAAGTTTTCTTAGCATTGCAAGTTGACCCACGTGATAAGCTTCGTGCTGCGCTAAAAATGAAATCATATTTATAATTGGTTCATCATTGCCGGGGTAATCAAAATCAAGTTTAGCTTTTAATTGATTGTATGTGAGATTGCTCAGCTTTCTTTTTAGTACTTTATCAAGTTTAACCCAATTATCAAGAACAACTTTGAGTGGGGGATATTTTTTAACATCGTCAATAGTATTGTTCCAATTAACATACTCTGCAAATGGGTTTTTAGTTTTACTGCCCAAGTTTTTAATCATTACATAACGAGCATCAATAGTGTGAAGAAGAATGAACATCATAGAATTGATTTTTTTGTTGGGGCGGTTAATTGCAAGTTCTTCACTGACATCTTTAAAAGAATTTATTAACAATCTTGAATTAATCTCATAAATTGAAATTAAAGGCTTTACCTTAGGATGCATTTTTTACCTTTATTTTGTTTGAACTTTCTATTAAGTGTCTACTTTTAGTTAATGTAAAAGTAAATCCGCTAAAGCGAAAATATATGGTTCATTAATAAAAATGCATCTTTTTACAAGGACTGATGCAAAAAACATAACTGTTATTTTTTTACAATTGAATATAAAGCTTTTTCGTTATTAAATTTATTAAACAAAAAAAGGATTTGTTATGAAAATTTCAAGAAGAGCATTTATAAAAGCTACTTCAATTTTGGGTGGTGGGATACTTTTAAACGGAAATAAATTGTTGACTGCTAAAGCAGAAGAAGCTTGGAAGTTGACAAATATCAGAGATAACATTTGGACTTTCACCGAACAGGGAGGAACAATCGGAATCTTGGTTGATAAAGATGCATTAATTGTAGTTGATGCTCAGTTCCCAAATACAGCAAAAGATATGTTAACAGAGGTAAAGAAAAAAGTCGATAGAAAAATTGATATTCTTTTTAATACTCATCATCATGCAGATCACACAAAAGGTAATCTTTATTTAAAAGATTATGCAGAGAAGATAGTTGCTCATGAAAATTGTGTGAGACTTCAAAAAACATCGTACGGTAATGATGAAAAAAATCCCCAAGTGTATGCCGATATAACATTTTCAAAAAATTGGTCTGCAAATGTGGGCAAAGAACAAGTTTTTGCTTACCGTTACGGAAATGCACATACTGGAGGGGATGCTGTGTTTCATTTTGTTAATTCAAATGTTGTGCATGTGGGTGATTTAGTTTTTAACGGCGTTTACCCGTGGATTGGTGGGTTGAAAGATGAATCTTCTCTACTTACTTGGGCAAAATATTTGGAAGATATTGCAGACAAATTTTCAGAAGATACAATTTATATTTTTGGACACGGCACGGCTGTTACCGGCAATAAAAAGGATCTTTACGTTATGAGAGATTATATTGTTTCTTTACACGACTTTACTTCAAAGCAAATTAAAGCAGGCAAATCACTTGACGAAATATTAAAATCGGAAACTTTCCCTGGAGCAGAAAACAGAAAAGCTATGTGGAAAGATGCACTAAAAGCTAATCTTAATGCTGCTTACGAAATAATAACTAACGAAGGTTGAAAGTTCTTTTACTCGAAAAGTTCAATTTAAAATAGAATGAAAGTCATAGTGGAACACAAAAGAATAAATTGAACTTGGTTTTGGAATTGGTTTGCTGAATAAATTTGGAAACTTAGTGAGTACTTTGTGAAACTTTACTTTTTTTAGGATAAAAATGGAAAAAGAAAAAATTACAGTAGCAAGTTTTTCTGGCAGTCTTCGTAAAGGGTCATATAATACAATGCTATTAAAATACATTCAAAAAGTGTCGCCACCATACATTAATTTTGAAATCATTGATATTTCTCAAATTCCTTTATATAATGAAGATGTTAGAATACAAGGCGAGCCTAGCCCAGTAAAAATTTTTAAGGAAAAATTAGGTTTGGCTGATGCATTAATAATCGCAACACCAGAATACAACTACTCATTTTCTGGGGTAACTAAGAATGCAATTGATTGGGCTTCACGACCTTTAGATACTTCTCCACTAAATGAGAAGCCGGTAGCTTTTGTAAGTGTAGGAGGACGATTTGGTGGTAGCCGTGCAGTTTATCATCTTCATCAAGTAGCAATTTTTACAAATATGTATCCACTTAATAAACCCGAACTACTAATTTCCAATGGTGCCGAAAGTTTTGACGAAAACGGCAATCCTATAGATTCAAAAATTGAAGAAAGAGTACTGAAATTGCTCGACGCTCTTTATGAATGGACCTTTAGGTTGAAGAAAAAATAGTATCCCTTTTTCAGAAAATTTTTTTTATAATTGAATAAATACTTCTACCCTCTATAAAATTAGCGATGGGGTTCGCTTAACATCCCACCTGAGCGGGATTAATAACTCCTACTTTTAATAAAAAATAAGCAAGGTTAATTTTTCTTTACAGTAAAAGCGAGATTTATATGAAAGCACTAATTTTATCAGATATTCACGCAAACTACCCTGCTCTTCAAGCTGTATTAAACTACGAACCCAAGTATGATTTACTTATTTTTCTTGGCGATGTGGTTGATTACGGCCCGCATCCCAAAGAATGTTTGACTTTTGTTAAGGAAAATGCAGATTATTACGTGCGCGGCAACCACGATAATGCACTTGGCTACAACGTTGATTGTAATTGCATGGGCTCATTTCGCCAATACTCAGTTGAAACAAGAAATTGGCATAGTACATTATTAAGTAAAGACGATATTGAATTCCTTAAATCTATGCCAGTCTTAGAAACTGCTCATATAGATGACAAAACATTTTTTCTTGCACACGCCTCACCAAAAGGCAACATATTCAAGTATTTAAACGAAGACGAAATTGAATCAGAAGTCAATAATATAATAGCAGAGTATATACTAGTAGGTCATACACACATCCAATATAAAAAAAAGATTGAGTACAATTTAGTGGTCAATCCAGGCAGTGTAGGTTTGGCTCGAGATGGTGGGCAAGCTTGCTACGCAATTTACGAAGATGGCAATATTTATCTAAAAAGAATTAACTACGATGTAGGGCAAACAATTAAAGATTTGTTTAAAAGCCCTCTTTCTCTTTCTACTAAAGAAGGATTAAAAAAGATATTGTTGCATAAACCATGAAAAAAATATTAAAAACAACCAACAAAGAGGAAGAAAAACATTTAAGCTATTTTAAACTGATTGAACTTTTCGAAGAAGACGGATGCCCAATTTGCAATGGTAATAAAAAAGAAGCTTATAACTATCTCGATAATCTTCTCTACGAAAACGTAAATGATAATAAAATTAGAAATCAGCTTAGAAGTTCATTGGGTTTTTGCAAAGAGCACTCACAATTGTTAATTCAAATTAATGACTCGCTTGGAACAGCAATTATATACAACGATTTACTTTCTTATTTCGGGAAAAAATTGACAGCAGACCATTTTAAGACATTTAAAAAGAAAGAAAAATGCCATGTATGCAAAATAGTTGAAGAAGAAACGTTAAATAACTTGCATTTGCTGATTAGTTATTCTGATGATAGTGAATTTAAAAATGCATTTGAAAAATCAAGTGGCTTATGTGCAGAACATTTAATTTCGTTGTTGTTTTTATGTAAGAATAAAGATTCTATGGAATATTTTATTCGCTTTCATAAAGAAAAAATTGAAATGATGAGGAAAAATCTTGAAGAACTCATCCGAAAGAACGATTATAGATTTCGAAAAGAAAAAATTACTGGGGAAGAAGGAAAATCGTGGATTAAAGCAGTGAACTTTTTAAACAATTGGTACTAAGATGGTTTTTTATTGCACAAACTGCTGGAAGGAAATTGATGAAAATACACAAATCTGTCCTTATTGTGGAGCCGACCAAGTTGAACTGGATAATGAAGATTTTGTGACAAAATTAATCCGTTCGTTAAACCATCCCGAACCAACAACACCAATATTAGTGGCAAATATATTGGCTGATATAAAGGCAGTTGAAGCTGTGCCCGCACTTTTAACAAAATTGAAAGTCGAAAAAGATCCTTTCATTATAGAAGCCTTAGTAAAAGCGCTTTTAACTCTTAATCCCCAAACGAAAAACGAAATAAAAAAATTAATTGAACCAAATATTCCAATAACAATAAAAGATATATTCGATAATTAAATGAACTTAAGAAGGTTTTTCAATCATCTTCGCCATTTAATTTGGTACCGACAAAACGTATAACAACTGCTTCCCCATTGTGGAGCTCTCCCTCGTTAAGCAAAATTGTCTCTTTGGTAAGAGTCTCAAAATCCATCTCAATAAAATCTTCAACCACATCTTCTAATGAATAAAGCATATCAATTTCTTTTGGTCCGCCTGAATTTTTATTTATTTGTTCAGTGTGAAAAGCCTCAAGAATAACTTTGCCTGATGGTTTTAAAGAAGCAATTAACTTTTTATGAAATTCTTTACGGTAGTCTGATGGTAAATGAACAAAAATTAAACCTACGGCATCGTAATAATTCTCAGATGGTTGAAAGCTCGTTAAGTCACTTATCGTGTAATTTATTTTCACACCGAATTCATCAGCTAATCTTAAAGCTTTTTTTCTGCCTTCCTCACTTTGGTCAACTGCATCAACTTCCCAACCCAGCGTGGCTGCATAAACAGCATTTCTTCCTTCGCCTTCGCCGGGTAAAAGTATTCTGCCGGGATGAATTTTTTCTAATTCATGTTTAAAAAAATCATTAGGACTTTTACCATAAATATACTCTTCCTTAGAGTACCTCTGGTTCCATAATTCTTTCATTAAATACCCTATAAAAAATAAAACATGTAATGAAAATCTAACTTAAAGACTGCAAAAAAAGAAATCGAAGTTCATAAAATTTTGTTTAACTTTATTAAAAATCATATTTGCCAAAAATAATTTTTTATATCCTCCCTACGTGATTTATTGATGAGAATTCACCACGTCTTGGTATGTTGGGATTATTTCTTTCTATAGAATAGATATTTTATCCCTAGTGGAACAAAAAGCCGCTTAGAATCATTATTTTAACATTATCATGAGGCTTCTAAAAAGTAAGATTTTTCCGCCAGAATACGGCGGACAAGTTAAAAAATAGAACACTGACAACACGGACCTGCCTGAGCAGTCAGGTTTTAACGGATGCTTCGCTAACTCAACACAGGTTTTCACAGCCTGCCTGCTGAACGAATTCATTCGGCAAGCAGGATTTAAAATTGAACAATTACTTTCCACAAGGCGGTGAATTCTCATTAGACAGCCCCCTACATTGGTTTAAGCATAATCAATGCTTTATTGTCCTATTAGGACAAAATATTTATAGAATAAAGAACAAAGAAACAGATTAAATCCCTTTAGGGACGAAATAAAAAATGTATTGGACAGATATGGATTTTTCAAGAAAAGATGGCTGGTAATAATGCATTACAATCTCTACCTCTCACAGATCTCCTTTAACTTTACAAGTGCTTTAGGCCAGGTTGATAAAAAGTATTCTTTAAATTCTTCGCTTAAGTCCATCTCAATCTTCAAAATTGTTTTGCCGTTTGTTTCTACGAAAGAATAATTTTCAAAGGCACCAGTCCAGGATTCAACTTCAGATCCTTCGGTAATAATTTTTTCTCCGTCTATAATCCCAATATGTTGAATTGATACAAATTTGTTTGGGATTATTTCAACAATTTTTGAAAGCATTCCACCTTTCTTTCCATTAGAATCAGTACCAATAAATTTGATCTCATCACCTTTGCCCCAACTGCCTTCAAAGGTAGAAGTCGGATTAAATTCTAATGTCCAATTTTCATAACTTATTTTGTTATCCAATCCCAACATAATGTTGTAAACAATTTTAGCTGGAGCATTTATCTCGATTTTGAATTCAACCTTTTGTAGCTTACTTGTTGACTCAGTATATTTTTTAAAATTATTTAAAATTGCCTGCCAGCCATCACGCTGTTGTTCAAGGGTGTGAGAGTCTTCAGCTTCAAATGTTTCTGTAACCAATACAGAATCTTTCTGTGAAATAAAATTTATTTCTACTTTTCTACTATCGCCAAGCGTGTAGGATATTTTTTTATGTTTTTCAACCTCATCATAAACACCTCCAAAATCAAAACCAAATGAACCATCTTTGGCCTCCATTCTCCAGGAAAATTTTCTACCAACTTCTAAATCATTTTGTGCACGAGGGCAGCACCAATCCTCAGATGCAAAATTCCATTTTGTGATGTGCTCGGGTTGTGTGTAGTAATTCCACACTTTTTCAATAGGTGCGTTTATTAATGCTTCAACTGTAATTTTTGTTTTATCACTCATTGCCAGCCTCGATTAATTTTTTGATATCAAACTTCACCATTCCGAAAATTGCATTCATTGTTTTGCTGGATTTTTTCGGATTACTGATTAATTCATTTAATATTTTTGGAACTACCTGCCACGATACACCAAATTTATCTTTCAGCCATCCGCACTGAACTTCTTTCCCGCCGTCTGTTAACTTATTCCAGTAATAATTAATTTCATCCTGGGTATCACAATAAATTATTAGTGACAAAGCATCGTTGAAATCAAAATTGTGAGTCATTTTCCCACCACTCAGTAAGTTAAGTAAGTAACCGTTTAACTTTACTTGTCCGAATAATAAATAATCTTTTTCGGGATATTCCATTAAAATTTTTGAGTCGGGAAAAATTGAGGTGTAATAAGTTATCGCTTCTTTAACCAACGAATATTTATCATTTACAAAAAGAAGTGTTGGGACAATTTTCTGCGGCGAGTTTATTGCTTCAATATCAAGCTGCCACGAAAGGCCAAATTTATCTTTAACCCAGGCATATTTTGGACTCCAGTCATATTTATCCAGAGGCATATTGATTGAGCCGCCTTCGGAAAGTTTATCATACAAAAAATTTATTCTCTCTTCTGTCTCGCAATAAACAAAAAGTGAAGCAGATTCATTCAGCTTAAAATCAGGTCCACCATTAAGAGCCAGAAAATTTTGTCCGTTTAATTCAAACTCAACAGTCATTACAGAACCTTCCGGTTTATGGTGATATTCAAATCCTTCTTTACCATAACGAATAATTCTGTCGACTTTTGAATTCTCAAATAACGAAGAGTAAAATTCAGCCGCTTCTTCTGCTTCATTATCAAGCCAGATGCATGGAGTGATGGAGTTGTTTTGTGTATTCATTAATGTATTTCCTTAAATTATTTTTAATGTTTGAAGTAAGGTACTGAATAATAAAATCAAATAATAAACTTAAAACTAACTAAAGTATAAGTTGTGTATTTTTTTAAGATTTGCGGAATATTTTATCTAAGCTCCAACCTTTTGCAAGTTCATCAACAAGTTTATCTAAGTATCTTATTTTTTGAGTTAATGGATTTTTTTTTCTTCGACACGAATGCCACATATTACACCTTTAATCAAATGCGCATTAGGATTTAATTTCGCATCCTTAAAAAATTGTTCGAATGTTACTTTCTTTTCAATCAACTTTTGAAGTTTTTTTTCCTCGTAACCAGTGAGCCACCTTATAATTTGATGCAGCTCTTCTTTTGTTCTGCCTTTCTTCTGAACTTTAGCAACATAGTGAGGATATACAGAAGCAAAAGTTAATTTAGCAATGCGTTCATCTTGTGTGTAAGTTGTTTTCATAAATCACTTTTTTGTAGATGGTCTCCGATGTGGACAACCAGGCCAGCAACAGGATTGTCGTTTTCCCTCATTCAACCACTTTTATAAATTATTTTATCATTATTTTGATAGTAATACTATAATTCTTTTGTACAGTGCCCACAAACTTTTGCTTCTTTTGGCACCCATAGTTTGCAATGAGGACACTGTTTACCTGCTGTTAATGCGGCTAAAAATCCAATTGGACCAAATATCAGGCCCAAGAAAAACCAGACAACAGGTGACCCGCCTCTTTTTTCCGCAATAACAACACAACCAATTGTTGAAATTATTGAAATAATTCCCCAATACTGAATAGGTGTTAATATTTCCATTTTTCCTCCTTATTTTATTAAAGGCTTAGTAACTTTGCTGCTAAGTTGCAGCTCTGAGCAACAATACCGATTATTTGTAGTAATTTTTTATTATTAGAAAATTTTCTAGAATAAAATAAACTGAAATAGTAACTATGTTTTGTAAACTAACTCGATAATAAAAAAGATACCACAATAAAAACAGCTTGCGGGGCGGTCAATGTTGACCCTCTGTTTGGGCTCCTTTATCTTGTTATTTCAATTCCAAGTGACAGCATATAGCGTAAATAAATAGTTGAAGCAACATCATTACTGTAACCGTAACCATGACTATAACTTTTTCCATAAATGTTATCTAATGGAATTATGTAATTAATATTCAATGCTATACTTTTAGTTACATAATTGCCTAAACGAAAAAATACTGTCGGCTTAAAAAATTCGGCGTCATTATAATTATGACCTCCTTCTTGAGCTAAAACTATCTTACCAACAAAACCAAAATTTAAAAACCATAATTCATAAACATATTTTTGGAAATTAAATCCCAATAGCAATCCAGAATAATATTTATCCCCCAAAATTACTCCAGGGGTAATATTAAAAAAATATTTTTTCCCTAAATCAATCTTGATATTATACATGAATGAAAATGCGAATGATGGTCTGTAAGAAGTTTCTGCAGGAAGTTCGACTCCCATATAATCCCATGAACGTGTAACAATTTTTGGAAAAACCAAAACACCTTCAATCCCCAAACTATTTCTTGACGTTTGGCTAAAATTGTCGGTAACAAAAAAAAAGAACTAAAAGTAATAATAAATTCATTCTATTCATTTTAGAAACCCAGCTATTACTTATACAGCACATAATATTTAACCAAGGAACTATATCCTGCGTGCAACTGCAGGGCCGCAGTCCATCATTCTTATTATTTTGCTTTCCTTCAAAAGACACAATTAAAAATAATGTCTACACATCTATATTCTTAGTAGTAATTTTTATGTAAATGACGTCGCTGAGTGAAAGTAGCTTAGGCTTGGCGTTAGTCTCTTTGAAGGTCATTAACTATTCCCCTTAGACCCAAACATTTTCATTTGAAGTTAGCTGATTATAAAAATAATGTCAATAAAAAAATTTTGCTTTGGAGATAGGTACTGATTATACGCTCAAAAGAATATTGTGTATAAATTACAGCGATACTGAATTGAATATGATGTTCTAAAATTTATAGTTCCTACTTGCTGCGGGCGAGAAGATTTAGAATGAGTGTTTAATTCTTATACTGTTTGTCGGGGTTAAACATACACAGTGCACTTTGTTGTATTCTTCAATATCGTTCTAAAGCGGGTCAATTGTTTGTACAATGTTTTTCTTTATCTATATATTTATTTTTATTTTTTGTTAGAATTACGTGAGAATCAACTTGAAAAATAAAACGAGATTTTTATTTATTATAGAGCTGCTGCTAATATATGCTTGCAGCAAAGACCTCCCCGTAATTGATAGCTGGGATGATAATTCTTATAACCTCGTAAGCCAAAACAATCAGCCTGTAAAATTTCCAGATATACTTAAAGGAAAAATCAGCGTTGTGGGATACATCTATACAAACTGTCCAAGTATTTGTCCACTTACTACAAACAACATGCGGTTGATACAAAAGAAAGTTAAAGAAGATGGCATCGATAATGTTGAGTTTATAACTATCAGCTTTGACCCAGAGAATGATACTCCAGCGGCATTAAGGGATTATGCTCGCCTTCGTAAGCTAAATCTTTCTAACTGGATTTTTTTAACCGGCAGTAAAAGCACTATCGATTCATTAATAAAAGAAGTTGGAGTGTTTGCAATCAAAAGCGATTCCACAGTACTTCAGAACGGTAAAAAGATTTATAATTTTGTTCATACTGATAGGATTTCTCTTGTTGATAAAAACGGGAGAATCAGAAAAAACTATCAAGGAAGCAAAATAAATATAAGTGAAATAGTTGACGATATTAAATCACTATCCAATTAAAAATCTACAAACTAAACAAGGAACAGTTGCATGAAAAAATTAATCTTTGTAGTAATAATATTTTTTATTGTTTCTTGTCAAAATAAAAATGACAATAAACAAGAAGTGGTAAATCAAAAAGTTGATATAAAAAACCAATGGATAAGTCCCTCTACAGCTAAAGCTAATTCAGCAATGTTCTTTCAAGTAATAAATAATACCAACCAAGCAGATACATTATACGGCGTAAAGTGCAGTATTGATGAAGTTTCAATGATACATGAAACATTTACTAACGACGATGGGACCACTGGAATGAGACATGTAATGTTCATAGAAATTCCACCAAATTCTAAAATCGAATTTAAACCCGGCGGCTTGCACGTAATGCTGATGAACTTAAAGTCGGATTTAAACGAAAACGACACGGTAGATGTAACACTTCAATTTAAGAAGTCGGGCGACATAAACATAAAAGTCCCTGTTAAAGAAATTTATTAAAATCACCAAAGTGCTTGTAAAATAATTCATCGAAGCTGTATATTTACATAAAACATTGAAAGGAAATTTATGAGAAAAAAATTCCTCCTTTTTTCTCTCCTCATCACTTCACAATTTTTTGCTCAAGAAACTTTTCCCATTAATGGAGTGCAAAATAAAAACCACAACTACTACGGTTTTACAAATGCAACGATATTTGTGGATTATAAAACAAAACTCGAAAATGCCACATTACTTATACAAGATGGTAAAGTAGTTGATGTTGGAAGTAACATTAACATTCCAAAGGGTACAGTGATTTACGATTTGAAAGGAAAGTTTATCTATCCTGCTTTAATAGATATTTACTCTAATTACGGTGAGCCTTTAGTACATAAAGAAGCTCAACAAGGAATTAGAAAACCTCAGATTGAACGAACAACAAAAGGAGCTTTCGGTTGGAACCAAGCAATTAGGCCAGAAGTTAATGCCGAAGAAACTTTTGCAGTTGATAAAAAATCAGCAGAGGAACTGAGAAAACTTGGCTTTGGTTCGGTGCTGACTTCTCAAATGGATGGTATTGCAAGAGGTACTGCAGCATTTGTTTGCTTAGGTGACCAGTTAGAAAATGAGATGGTTGTTCTAGGTAAATCAGCAGCTTTATATTCATTCGATAAAGGGAGTTCAAAACAAGATTACCCAAGTTCTTTAATGGGTGCAATTGCTCTGCTACGACAAAGTTATCTTGATGCTCAATGGTATAAGCAATCTAAAGATAAAACCGAATTTAATATTTCGTTGGAAGCGTGGAATGATATACAATCCCTACCTCAAATTTTTGAAGTTAATGACTGGCAATCAGCATTAAGAGCAGATAAAATAGGTGATGAGTTTAATGTTCAATATATAATTAAAGGCAGTGGAGATGAGTATCAAAGAATTGATGAAATTAAAAAAACAAATGCACAATTTATCATTCCAGTTAATTTCCCCGAAGCTTACGATGTAGAAGACCCGTACAATGCTGTGCTTGTTTCTTTAGCACAAATGAAACACTGGGAATTGGCACCTCTTAACCCTGCTACCCTCGAAAAAAACTCCATTGAATTTTCACTAACAGCATATGGACTTAAAAACAAAAACAATTTTTGGAAAAATCTAAGAAAAGCAATTGAATATGGTCTTTCAGAGCAAACAGCTCTTAAAGCACTTACTTTTAATCCAGCTAAAATGCTTGGCTTGGAAAACCAAATTGGAAGTTTAAAAAAAGGAATGATAGCTAACTTTATTATCACATCTGCAAACCTGTTCGACCCTAAAAATATTATTTATGAAAATTGGATTAAAGGAATACCGTACCATATAGCAGATTATGATTTGGTTGATATTAGAGGAGTTTATGATTTGAAAGTTGGCAGTAGAAATTATAAACTTTCTATTGAAGGTGATATAAATAAGCCTAAGGCTACTGTTACCTATGATACTATGAAAATTGCTGCAGTATTGAATATAATGCGTAGACTTATTTCACTAAGCTTTGATGATAAGAAAACAACCGGTGTTACAAGACTCAGCGGAATAATAACTGAAAATCCTCTCCAAATAAAAGGAAATGGACAACTTGGCAGTGGCGATTGGGTAGAATGGAAAGCTGTTTTTATATCACCAATAAAATTAGAAGAAAAAAAATCCAAAGAAAAAAAACCGCTGCAGCTTGGCGATATAATTTATCCGTTTCAAGCTTACGGCAAAAAACAAGTACCAGAAAAACCAAAAGATATGTTGATTAAAAATGCTACTGTATGGACGTGCGAAAACGAAGGCATTCTTAAAAACACAGATGTCTATTTGAAAGATGGTAAAATTTATAAGATAGGAAAAAGCCTTTCGCCGGAGAAAAATGACGTTGAAATTATTGATGCAACTGGAATGCATTTAACACCTGGCATTATAGATGAACACTCGCACATAGCTATATCTGGTGGTGTTAATGAAGGAACACAAGCCTCTAGTGCCGAAGTTAGAATTGGTGACGTAATCAACAGCGAAGATATAAACATTTACCGCGCACTTGCGGGCGGTGTAGTTGCAGCACAGCTTCTTCATGGCTCTGCAAATCCAATTGGCGGTCAATCCGGCATTGTTAAACTTCGCTGGGGGAAAACACCAGATGAAATGAAAATTAAAAACGCATCCCCCTTTATAAAATTTGCACTCGGCGAAAATGTTAAACAAAGTAACTGGGGCGATTTTATGAGAGAACGCTTTCCCCAAACAAGAATGGGCGTTGAACAAGTTTACGTTGACTATTTTACTCGTGCAAGAGAATACGAAAACAAATGGAAAGAATATAATTCACTCTCAGCTTCTGAAAAAACTAAGGCTTCTCCACCACGACGTGACCTTGAACTTGAAGCCATTGACGAAATTCTAAATAAAAAAAGGTTCATTACTTGCCATTCCTACGTTCAGTCAGAAATTAATATGCTGATGAAAGTTGCTGATAGATTTGGATTTAATGTTAACACTTTTACTCATATACTTGAAGGATATAAAGTTGCAGATAAAATGAAAGCACACGGTGCTGGCGGCAGCACTTTTTCCGATTGGTGGGATTATAAGTTTGAAGTCTACGAAGCAATTCCTTACAACGCCGCAATTATGCACGACGTTGGCGTCATAGTTGCAATTAATTCAGATGATCCTGAAATGGGACGAAGATTAAATCAAGAAGCCGGCAAAACAGTTAAATACGGCGGCGTTCCCGAAGAAGAAGCATTAAAGTTTGTTACAATCAATCCTGCTAAACTACTTCATCTTGATAATAGAATAGGTAGTATAAAAGTAGGCAAAGACGCTGATGTTGTTCTTTGGACTAACAACCCGCTTTCAATTTATGCTAGAGTGATAAAAACAATTATAGATGGAATCTGTTACTTTGACGCTAAAGAAAGTGAAAATATGACTAAAGAAATACAAAAAGAAAGAGCCAGATTAATTAGTAAAATGATAGAAGAGAAAAAAAGCGGTGAGCCAGTCCAAAAACCAGAAAAGAAAGATCAAATCATTTATCAGTGCGACACTATTGTTGATAACTACATGAATGAACTGTAAAAATTAATTTCAAACAAATTTGGTTAATCTATCATGAAAACAATAAAAATTATTTTACTTGTTACTTTTGTTCTGTTAGTTCAGAAAATTTACTCTCAAAGGCCAGTCCCTGCACAACCCGAATCAAAAAGCATCTTACTTGTAGGTGGAACAGCACACATTGGCGATGGAACAGTAATAACAAATTCTCTTATTGGCTTTGATAAAGGGAAAATTACACTTGTCGCAAACGCTGATAAAGAAAGCATAGATAAATCAAAGTTTGATAAAGTTATTGATGTAACAGGTAAACAAGTTTATCCAGGCTTTATACTGCCTAACACAACACTCGGCTTGGTAGAAATTGAAGCTGTAAGAGCAACGCAAGATTATTCAGAAGTCGGGTCGCTCAATCCAAATGTCAGGTCATTAATTGCTTATAATACAGATTCAAAAGTAATTCCTACCGTCCGAGATAATGGTGTATTGATTGCTCAGGTAACGCCTCGTTCTGGAATTATCTCTGGAAGTTCATCAATATTTAATTTGGATGGGTGGAATTGGGAAGATGCTGTTTTGAAAGCCGATGATGGCATTCATCTAAACTGGTCTAATATTACAGTTTTAACTGGTGGGCGTACTGGTAATCCCGAATTAAAAAAGAATGACAAGTATGATGAGTACGTTAACACAGTTAAAAAGTTTTTTGCAGATGCAAAAGCTTATAGTGAGGCAAAAGAACATAAAGAAAAAAATCTGAAATTTGAGGCAATGAGAGGCCTGTTTGATGGTTCAAAAAATCTATATATACATGAAGACAATGTAAGAGAAATTCAAGAAGCTGTTAACATTGCAAAAGAAACAGGCGTTAAAAAAATTGTTCTTGTTGGCGGTGCAGATGCTTGGATGATTACTGATTTTTTAAAAGAAAATAATATTCCTGTTATTGTTAAAAGAGACCACTCGCTTCCACCTTATCCTGAAAGTGATGTTTATTTGCCCTATAAATTACCTTACCTGCTTGTAAAAGCTGGCTTACTTGTTGCACTTGATATGTCGGGAAGTATGGAAGCAATGAACGGAAGAAACTTACCATTTTTGGCTGGTACGGCAGCAGCCTATGGTTTAACAAAAGAAGAGGCTTTAAAAACAATTACTTCTAACACTGCAAAAATTTTAGGCATTGACGATAAAGTAGGAACACTTGAGATTGGTAAGGATGCTACCTTGTTTATATCTACTGGTGACGCACTTGATATGAAAACTAACAATGTAGAAATGGCTTTTATTCAAGGGAAAGCGCTCGATTTAAGGAATGAACAGAAAGAGTTATATATTAGATATATGCACAAATATGGATTGATGTAATTAATTACTTTTGCAGAGAATTTGAATTGAAATTTGCTATTAAATCTTTCCCTTTTTGTAGAGCAATTGTGTTTTAATTCTTTGTAATTGCCGCTCTATTATTAAGTCCGCAAGTTTAAACGGAATATTTTCCTTATCCTTTGAGTACAAGATTTCCCTAGTTTTATTTTCATCCACATCGATTCTGTATAATGTAGTTAAAAAGCGGTCGAAGTTTGAACTCATCAACAGCTTTATTCTTTTTGCAAGATAATTCTTAATATCGCCTAAATTTGTTTCAGTCACTGAAAAATTAATTTCAAGCGAAAAGTCCTTTGCTATCTTTTCAACTAAATTATTTTTTATTTCCTTTTCATCCATATTTTACGTGTAATTAATTTAAATATGCCGATAACACTTTTAGAATGACAATAAAAGAAAAGTATCAGAAAGATTATATTTTCAGTGATTAATCAAAAATTTTTCAATGGCAAAAAGGCTTTTTAAGTTGTGAAAATTTTGCTCCTTCAAGATTAGCAAGTTTAAAGCAGATGTTTATATAGTCAATCGAAAGTTTGCATTGATTATATAGTATGTTCATAGATCATGCTAATTTTGTTTAAGCCATTTTATTACTTCTGACCAAGAAGGTTTTTTGCCGGTTCTTAAAATTCCAACACGATAGATTTTACCGGCTATAGGAAAGATTGCAAAAAAGGTAAGGATATTAACTACAATAGTAAATATTAATTCCCATAGAGGCACCTCAACAATTGTCATTCTGGCTGGCATTACAATAATATTTGCTAATGGGAAAAATGAAGCTGCATTGCCTATTGCGCTATTTGGATTTTGGATAAGGGAAAATGCAATGAAAAATGGAATAATAATAAGCAGCATTACAGGCCAAAGGCCCGATTGTGCGTCTTGTGAATTATCAAATATAGCTCCTACTGCAGCAAAAAGTCCTAGAAAAATTAATAGACCAAAAAAGAAATTTATAAGTAAGTAAACAATCTGAACAGCAGAGACGTTAATTTTAACCTCTGGCGGTAAAGCAAAAATTGTAGTGGACGCAACTACTACTACAGGTGAAAGCCAAATAAGCATCTGCAGTGCACCTGTTGCAGCAGAACCAAGTATTTTGCCGGTCATTAATTCTTTTGAACTAACTGATGAGAGAATTACTTCTACTATCTTACTTGATTTTTCTTCAATTACTGATTGTAAAATCATTTGACCCATCATAAGTAAACTCATATAAAGAAGAAAAGTAAATAAATAAGAAAGCACAAGATTGCCATAACCTTCTTCTTCAAAACCGCTTTTTTTAGATACCTTAAACCCAGCAAAATCAACCGACTGTCTGGCAAAGTTCAACTCTTCTTGTGAGAGCTGTTTATTGTCAAAATAAGTATCGATGAGTACTTTATTAATGTAACCGCTCAATTTTTCAGAAAGTTTTATATTGTGTGGCGATTTCGAGTAATACTCAACCTTTTTATCTTTGAGGGCTGAAGTAGGTATATAGATAGCGCCGGTTATTTTTTCATCCAAAAGTTTTTGCTTGTTTTGAGTTAAAAAATCATTCAATTGTGATTTATCCATTGTGTAAAAACTAAAAGTATAATTTTCTTTTACCAAGTCGGAATTTAAAAGGTCGTTTTGCATTCGCTGAGTTAAATCTTCAGATTCAGTAATTATATACAAATTAAATTTGGTTGACTGCTCATTATACAAATAAGCTTGAATGCCAATAATGCCGAACATAAACACGGGGAGTAAAATCGTCATGAATATAAATCCTTTCGATATTACTCTTTCTTTAACTTCTCTTTTGAAAACAGCGTAGACTCGTTTATTAAACATTTTTAACCTCGTTTTGGTTATCGCTGCCAGCTAATTCAATAAAAATTTCATAAAGAGAGATATCATTTGCGTTAAATTGTTTAATCATTACATTGTTATCTACAAGCAGTTTTAGAAGCTGTTGAGTATACTTTGGATCTTTCACTCTAATACCAGTTGTATTCCCAAAATTATTTATTTTTTCAATTATTGGATTGTTTTGTAGAAAAGAAATATCACCCTCATAAGTTAGGCTAACATTTTTTTGTGCAAATTTTGCCTTCAGTTCGCTTAAAGAACCTTTCATAATAATTTTACCGCGGTCTATCATTGCTACGTGGTCACACATTTTTTCGGCGTAGTCTATTAAATGAGTGGAAAGAATTATCACTTTGCCTTTTTGTTTCATCTCAAGTATAATTTCTTTTAAAAGATTAGTATTAATTGGGTCTAAGCCTGCAAAAGGTTCGTCTAAAATTACAAAGTCGGGGTCATGTAATACCGTTATAATAAATTGAATTTTTTGTTGATTTCCTTTAGAGAGGTCCTCTATTTTGCTTAATCGTCTATCGTAAAGGTCAAATTTTTTTAAATAATCTACAGCTTTTCTTTCGATTTCCCTTCCAGTTTTTCCTTTAATTTCAGCAAAATACAAAAGTGTGTCGAGCACTTTCATTTTTTTATATAACCCGCGTTCTTCCGGCAGGTAGCCAACTCTGCTTTTAAATTCATGATTAACTTTTACACCTTGCAGGGTAACTTCACCGCTATCGGGAAGATAGATGTTCATCATCATTCTAATTGTTGTAGTTTTACCTGCTCCGTTTCTTCCAATTAAACCAAAAATGCTGCCTTCAGGCACTTCGAAAGAAACATTGTCAACTGCAAGAATTTTATCGAATTTTTTGGTAAGGTTTTTAACTTCTAACGCTATCATTTATTTCACTTTTTTTATTTCGTTTTTTACAGAGTTTTACCATTAAAAATAAATAAAAAAGAGTTGAGTAGTAAAATATTTTCAACAAAGACTTTATATCTCAATTATTATTATTTATTAATACTTAGCACCATGGAAGTTTGTCCAAATCCACATTACCGCCCGACAAAATTAATCCAATTTTTTTGTTTTCAAATTTTTCTTTGTTTTCCAAAAGGACAGCCAATGTAACTGCTGCAGATGGTTCAACAATTATTTTCATTCTTTCCCATATCATTCTCATTGATTTAACAATTGAGTCTTCTTCAACTGTAATAATTTCGCTGACATATTTTTTAATAATACTAAAAGTTAACTCTCCGAGCTGAGTTAATAATCCATCAGCAATTGTCTTAGGATTTATAGAGGGATAAATTTTATTGTCACGGATTGAACGGAACGCATCATCTGCACCCTTAGGTTCAGCACCTATTACTTTTGTAGAGGGTGAAAAAAAATATGTTGACAGTGCTGTGCCGCTTAGCAAGCCACCGCCACCAACAGGCGCTATAATAAAATCCAAATCATTAATTTCTTCAAAAACTTCTTTTGCTGCGCTTGCCTGTCCGGCTACAATTCTTGCATCATTATATGGATGAATGAAATAAGCACCTGTTTGCTCAACAACCTTTTTTAATGTTTCCTCCCTTGATTGCAATGTTGGCTCGCATAGAATCACCTCAGCACCGTAGCCGCGTACGGCATTTTGTTTTATTTGTGGTGCTGTATGTGGCATTACAATGTAAGCTTTTGTGTTTCTAAGCTTAGCTGCAAGTGATACTGCAGCGGCATGATTTCCTGAGGAATGAGTAGCTACTCCTTTTAATAGTTCATTTTCAGAAAGAGACAAAATTACATTGCTTGCCCCTCTCATTTTAAATGCACCTACACGCTGTAGATTTTCGCATTTGAAAAATAAATAACCGCCAAAAATTTCATTGAATGATGATGATGTAAAAACTGGCGTACGATGAATGAATTTTTTTATTCTTTCGTGTGCCCGCTCAATTTCTTGTTTTGAGGGAATATTTTGCATTTTACAAATCAACTTATTGAAAAATTAGGTCGAAATATACTAACGAGGTGAGGTATATAAAAATTTTTAATAAACACTGTTAACTAAATAATAATGTTATCTGCAGTCTTAATTTTTACGGAATATTAATTTTAGATTTTATTCTTTTCCGAATACTCTAAAATCAATTGACTTTCTGTTTTACTCAGGTAAAAAAATAATAATACTACAGTTTAACCGCATTCCAGAAAAAATCAACATGCTGCTCAACTAATTTTTTTACTTCAGATATAGAGGATTCGTTACTTACCATTAATTCGGATCTTATTAAAAAAAGCGGCGCAATAAATTCATCAGCTAAAATTTCGGGGTCTATTTTTTTGATGATACCTTGTTTAACCATCTCTCCAAGAATTATTTTGCATAATGACCTAAGTTCGAATAACAAGCCGTTAACAGAAATTTCAAGTCCAGAAATTTTACTGAACTGCTCCATCAAAAGTAACCTCATAAATTTCCTTTCTTCGGGTTCATTCCATAAATCAATCAATTTGTTTGAAAAGGCAACTAAAAATTTTTGGGGAATTTCTAACTCTTTTAGTAGTTCATCACTAAATATTTTTTTGCTTAAGCTTGATGATTTGTACTTATCAATAATTGAAAGAAAAATTTCCTCTTTGGATTTAAAGTGGTTATAAATTGCGCTTTCGCGCAAGCCAACTTGTTTTGAAATATCTCTTATAGAAGTGCCAGAGTAACCTGATACAGAAAATAAGTCCAAAGCAACTTCAAGTATTTTTTCCTTAGTATTTTTTAATTTTGACATAAAATAGATTAATGAACGTTCGTTAATATAACTTTTTTAATGTTTAAAAGACAAGCAATGTGTTATTGTTGGCAAAGTTTTTTAACTTTGTGAAAAATTGAACGTTCAGAGTACATGGAAGTTTTAGCGTTTAAATGCCAAGAAAAAGCTATATATTGCCAATACTTATTACATTGTTACTAATAACTGCTTGCCAAAATAAAAGCAATAAGGAATTCACAATTTGGATTGGAGGTGCACCTCAGGAAATTGACTTTTGGCAAAAAATTGTAGGTAGGTATAACCAGATTTCAGGCAATAATGCAGTACTAATCAGACAACCTACATATACCGACCAGCGTAGACAAAGCTTAATCGTTTCACTTGAAGCAAAACAGCCCAATCCCGATTTATTTTTGATGGACGTTGTGTGGATTAATCAATTTGCTAAATCGAATTGGTTAGAACCGCTAAATAAATATATTGAACGTGATAATTATTCAATCGATAAGTTTTTCGAAAGGGTAATTAATTCTGTTGATAAGCTTGAAAGAAATATTTATGCACTGCCTATATTTTTGGATGTTGGGCTTTTATATTATAGAAAGGATTTGTTGAAAAAATATGGTTTTGCTAACCCCCCACAAACTTGGAAGCAACTGATTAACTTAGCAAAATTAGTTCAACGAAAAGAACGAGAAATAAATAAAGATTTTTATGGCTTTGTCTGGCAGGGTGCCCAATACGAGGGGCTGATATGCAACTTTATGGAATTTATCTATTCTTTTGGGGGTTCAATTACAAATGAAAATAAAATTCAATTAATCACTTACGCAAACACAAGTGCGCTTACATTTATGCATAATCTTATCTACAAATACAAAATTTCACCATTAAATACTTATACCGAAATGAGAGAAGAAGAGGTTAGACGTTCGTTTCAAAATGGCAATGCACTTTTTGAAAGAAATTGGACATATGCATGGAATCAGCATCAAAGCAGCGGTTCATCAGTAAAAGGAAAGGTTGGAATTGCAGAACTACCGCATGAAGAAGGATCTAGTTCAGCTTCAGCCTTAGGGGGCTGGCATGTCGGATTGTCAAAATATTCTGATGTAAAATATGAAGCGTGGGATTTTATTAAGTTCATTACTTCTTACGAAATACAAAAAAAACTGCTACTCGATATAGGGTGGAATCCAAGTCGAAAAGATATCTATAGCGATTCTGTTCTATTAAATCAAATCCCACGTCTAAAAATATTATACGAAGCTTTCAATCATTCGGTACCGAGACCTGTAATTCCATATTACACACAGGTTTCAGAAATAATGCAGAGATACATAAACAACTGCCTGGCCAATAAAATTACTCCCGAAGAGGCTATTTCAAATATGCAAACAGAGATTGATAAAGTTACGGCTAATTATGAAAGTCATTAAAAATATTTTTATTAATAGCGAGACCCAAACCGCTTACTTGTTTAATCTCCCACTGGTTATTACTACTATAATATTTATCTTTCTGCCTGTTGTGGGCACAATAATTACAAGTCTTTTTCGAGATGTAACTTATCTTCCCGGAAAGTTTTTGCTCTTTGCAAATTATAAAAGAGCTTTAAGTGACCCACATTTTTGGCAGTCGGTTCAGTTTACTCTTTTGTTTGTGTTTTTTTCTGTATCGTTTGAACTACTTTTAGGATTAGTTTTTGCACTTCTCTTAAATGAAACAATTCCCGGCAAAGGATTTTTAAGAGTTGTAGTTCTTATTCCCTGGGCAGTACCTGTAGCAATTTCGGCAAGAGTTTGGCAGTTAATTTATCACTTTGATTATGGTCTGCTTAATTATTTTGTTCTAAAGCTTGGCATATCAAACGATAATGTAAATTGGCTGGGCTCTTCAGCTGGTGCATTTATTTCTATTGTTTTAAGTGATGTTTGGAAAACAACTCCATTTATAACGATAATTTTGTTAGCAGGTCTATCAACAATTCCTAAGGAATTATATGAACAAGCTGAAATAGACGGCACAAATTTTCTTCAGCGATTTTTTAAGATAACACTGCCGCTTATAAAACCTGTTATTGTTGTTGCACTTTTGTTTAGAACAATAGACGCTATTAGAATTTTCGATCTTATTTATGTTTTAACTGGTGGTGGACCAGGAGGCAGCACTACATCAATCTCGTTATATGCATATAATTACTTTGCTTCGGGTGACTTTGGTTATGGTTCGGCGGTTTCGGTGATTGTTTTTATTCTTGCTGCTGTACTTGCAGTACTTTATATGCACTTCGGTCAATTTAGAGAGGTAATAAAATGAAAGAGAGTGCTTGGATTAAACTACTAAAATTTTCTGGGGCAATATTTTTACTGATATTTTGTCTTTCACCATTTATATGGATGCTGATTATTTCTTTCAGCACCAGGCCGGACTTTTTATCAGCACGGATACAATTTATTCCTACAATTAACAATTATGCACAAATTATTTTTAACAAATCTTTTCATCTTTTTGATTATTTAAAAAACAGTGTTGTGGTATCTCTACTCTCAGCATTTCTTGCAATGTTTTTTGCAAGCTTATCGGCTTACGCAATTACTAGGCTAAACTTCCCAGGAAGAATTTTTATTCCACTACTGCTGTTAAGCGTATCAATGTTTCCGCAAATTAGTATTGTCGGTTATTTATTTAAACTGCTCACCTTTCTTGGATGGATAAACACGTACTATTCATTAATTTTTCCTTATCTTACACTTGGTCTTCCTCTTGCATTTTGGATTATGCTGAGCTACTTTTCACAATTACCCATAGAGCTTGACAACGCCGCTTTAATTGATGGTGCAACGCGGTTCCAAATACTTCGCAAAATCATTCTTCCCGTTTCCCTTCCAGGATTACTCTCGACTTTTATTTTGATTTTTATTTATTCATTTAATGAATTCCTTCTTGCACTTATGTTTACAATTGATTATAAAGCTAGAACCATTCCAGTTGGAATTGCAATGTTCGAAGGTTTTTATGGACAGGTTCCTTGGGGTTACATCATGGCTGCGTCGGTTATATCAATTATTCCCATGATAATTTTGATAGCCTTTTTCCAGAAATATATTGTTCGTGGATTAACAGAAGGCACCGTTAAAGAATAAGTTAACCCCAAATTTTTCACCAGCCTGCGCAGACAGATTAGAAAAGTTTGGGTTGAACTCTCATGAGTTTTTTGGGTTAATATAATTTTCTAATGCACAGTCTGAGTTAAAAAGTTTGTTTGCAAAAGAATTTTAGCAGAAAAAAGCCTTTGCAAGTTTAATTTAAGTCATTTAATATGGCTTTAAGTTTATCAATTGATGTCTGCCAATTATTCATTTTTATTTTTTCACGCTCTATAATTTCTTGTGGAGCTTTAGAGACAAAGTTTTGGTTGCTTAATTTTTTTTGTACGCTTTCTAAAGAACTGCTTAATCTTTTAATCTCTTTTTCAATTCTTGCACGTTCAATATTAATATCAATTATTCCTTCTAAGGGGATATATACTTCACAATTTTTTATAACCGCTGATGCGCTGGTCTTAGGTTTTTTCATCTGCGAATTGGTTTCTAATCCGTCAATTTTTACAAGAGATTTTATGTACTTACTTTGATCTTCGTTTAATTTATCCGTTTTTAAAAAAACTTTTATTGACTTAGATGGTGGTATGTTCATTTCCCCGCGGATATTTCTAATTGCCGTAACAACATCCTGAACAAACTGCATTTCTTCTTCAGCTGTTTCATCAATATGGGCATCGTAATTTAATGGAAACTGAGCAACTGAAATACTTTCGCCATCTTTTCTTTCGTCGAGTAATTGCCAAATTTCCTCGGTTATAAAAGGCATAAAAGGGTGAACAAGTTTTAGCATTTCTTCAAATAGTGAAATTGCGCGGCTGAGTACAGCAGATTTTTCTTCATCGGTGCCGTTGTAAAGTCTTTGTTTTGAAAGTTCAACGTACCAATCACAGAAATCATTCCACACGTAAGAATAAATAATTTTAATTGCGTTGTTAATTTCATAACTATCGATAGCTTTAGTAAACAAATCAATAGTTTTCTTGAAACGAGATTGTATCCATTTATCAGTAAAATCCAAATGTTTATTAATTAGTTCTTTATTAACAGGAATATTTTGTGCATTCATTAAAAGAAATCTTCCTGCGTTCCAAATTTTATTTGCAAAATTTCTCCCAAGCTCAAGTTTATCACTGCTGAAAAGTACATCTTGTCCAAGCGGTGCTATGTAAATCATTGTAAATCGAAGAGCATCAGCACCGTATTCAGAAATCAAATCTAATGGGTCTGGAGAATTGCCAAGTGACTTGCTCATTCTTCGTCCTTGTTCATCTCTAACGGTACTGGTAAAGTAAACATCCTTAAAAGGAATTTCTTTTTTGTAGTGCATTCCGGCTATTATCATTCTTGCAACCCAGAAAAAAATTATATCTGGGGCAGTAACAAGCAAATCGGTTGGATAGTAATAATCTTGTTCTTCTTTACTTTTGAACACATCAAAAGCCCATAACCAACTTGAGGCCCAGGTATCAAGAACATCTTCATCTTGTCGTAATTTAGCAGAGTTGCAGTATGGGCACACTCTTGGCTCTTCAACTGAAACGATTGGTTTTTTACAGTTAATATTTTCAGATTCATCGTTCTGGCAGTACCAAACTGGTATTCGGTGCCCCCACCACAATTGCCGCGAAATACACCAATCTTTAATGTTCGACATCCAATGTTCGTAAGTTTTTACCCAATGCTCTGGATAAAATTTTATCTTTCCTTCAAGTACAACATTCAGGGCTGGTCTTGCTAATTCGTCCATTTTCATAAACCACTGTTCAGATAAATATGGTTCGATAGGAACATTACCTCGTTGAGAGTAACCAATTTTAGTCGTGTAATCTTCAATTTTTTCTAAAAGACCAAGTTGCTGCAATTTGTCAACAACTTTTTTACGCACTTCATAACGGTCCATATTTTGAAATTCTGATGGGACATTCTCATTTGTTGTTGCGTCTTCGTTAAAAATGTTTACAATTTCAAGATTATGACGCATACCCATCTCATAATCGTTAACATCATGTGCGGGGGTTACTTTTACTGCGCCGGTACCAAAATTCTTATCTACATACTCATCAGCAAAGAGCGGTATTTCTCTTTTTACAATGGGTAAAATAATTTTTTTGCCTATTAATTTTTTATAACGTTCATCTTCTGGATTAACTGCAACACCTGTATCACCAAGCATTGTTTCTGGTCTAGTGGTAGCAACAACTACAAATTCATTGGAGCCTTTTACTGGATACTTAAAATACCACAACTTCCCTTTTACTTCTTTATAAAAAACTTCTTCGTCAGATATAGCCGACCTTGTAGCAGGGTCCCAATTCACCATTCTATAGCCGCGATAGATATATCCTTTATGGTAAAGATCCACAAATGTTTCAATCACTCGTTTATAATAATGGTCGTCCATAGTAAACCGTTCTCTGTTCCAATCGCAGCTTACGCCAAGCTTTTTTAATTGTTGAATTATTATCCCGCCATATTTTTCTTTCCATTCCCAGCAATATTTTAAAAATTCTTCTCTTGTTAAATCTCTTTTGTTGATTCCTTTTTCTTTTAAATAATGAACTACTTTGGATTCAGTTGCAATTGAAGCATGGTCCGTCCCAGGTACCCAACAGGCATTATAACCACACATTCTTTTGTAGCGAATGTATATATCCTGAATAGTATTGTTGAGAATATGACCCATGTGAAGTATGCCGGTGATATTTGGAGGCGGGATTACAATTGTGTACGGTTTTTTACTTTTATCAATTTCAGAATGATAAAGATTATGCCTGTACCAGTAGCTGTACCACTTATCTTCAATATCTTTTGGATTGTAAATCTTAGGAATATCAGCAAAGTTTTTTAATGCCATAGTTAATTCCACAAATTCATTTGAAAATTGTGTGTAAATATACAAAAAAAGAGAGCGGCTTAATTGTTAACTATAGCTTTTTCTATTGTAATTATTGTATGAATTAAGTAGAAGATAATAAAGAAAATTAATAAAACAATAGCAGGGTTTTACGTATTAATCTTCAGTAAAATGATTACTGCTAATATTACAGCGGTGAACAATTACATTAAACCCAAATGAGCCCATCTGAGAATTAATAAGCACGTAAGTCGGAACGGCGTTCCGACTTACTATAAATCGGTTTGCTATCCGACCGGATTAAAGAATATTAACAAAAATACAAAGCTTATCAGGGTTAACTTGAAACTTGGTTGTTAACTGCTGAACATTCTCACCTAATGCAATCCCATTATCCAATAATAAAATGATTTACACTTTTAAAACGTTTCATTATATTATTTACCAAATATATAATGAAGTTCTTTTACTTAAGTATATTTTAAAATCACAAAAGAAAGGGAAGTTTACAGAAACAATTATACTTTAATTAAAATGTGCACAGACGGTTTTAATGGTAAAATAGAAAATTATTGGAAGTTTCAAAGCTTCGCTATAAGTGAAACAGTATATTCTCCAAATGCAGTTTTAGAGCCGCATATTCATACCTTCCCTATATTATCAGTAATAGTTGAAGGGGAATTAACAGAACAAATTGAAAACAAGGAGATAAGGCTTTCTTATTCCTCTTTAATTTATAAGCCGGCTGGTGAAATGCATTCAAATAAGTTTCACAAAGAGGGGGCAAGATGTTTAAATATACAATTAAGTCAAGACTGGCTTGAGAAGCTTCAATCCACTGGATTGGATTATACTAAGGTTTTAAGCTCTTCAAAACAATCAAATACCTCAACTCTTGCTCGTCTTAAAAACGAACTAAAAATTAACGACACATATTCTGAAAAGATAATAGAGGGCTTAATAATTGAACTGTTTGCTGACTTAACAAGACCAAATAATTTAGCCGATGAAAAACATAACCCACCACTTTGGTTAAAAACTATTATCAACTATATGGACGCAAATCCTGAAGATAAATTGTCTATAGGTAATTTAGCCGAAATGGTAGGTGTTCACCCTGTACATTTTATTAATACTTTCCGAAAGCATTACAATATGACCCCAGCGGAGTATTTAAGACAGAAAAAAATTGAGCTCATATGTAAAGATTTATCAACCACTAATAATTCTTTATTAGATATTATCTTTAAATATAATTTTTCCGATCAATCGCATTTCATCAAGTTCTTCAAAAAATATCTTGGCATTACTCCTTCCCAATACATAAGCATTCAAAAAAATTATAATAGAAATTAATTTTTTACAATAGCATTAATTTTTTACAATACAATGTTTTTCTTCGATATTAAGTTCAGTTTATGTTTAAAGACAGATTATCTTATATGTAATTAACTATAAAGACTCAATTCCACTTTAATTAAATAATCAATTATAAACAAACCAAGAGGGGAGCAAATGAAAAAAATCCTTACATTTTTTCTTTTTCTATTGTTTATCCCCATTATGATAATGGGGCAGGGCGCAACAACAATTAAAGGAAAGGTAACGGATTCAGATGGTAGCCCATTACCTGGTGCTAATGTTGTAATTAAAGCACTAAATATTGGTACGGCTACAGACATCAATGGCAATTATACTATTGATGTGCCAGCAAGTATGTCGCACGGCCAAACCGTTGCTCTTACAGCAAGCTTCGTTGGCTATAAATCAGTTACTGTTAATGTGACATTAAGCGGTAAAACAATAGAACAGAATTTTACGTTACAGACTGATGTTTTTCAGAGTGAACAGGTAGTTGTAACTGGTATAGCGAACAAGCGTTCTAAAGGTGTAGCTGAAGTGTCCGTTTCCAGAATGAACGCTGTTGACTATTCTGCTACTAATTCTTATCAATCTTTCTCACAGCTTATTGCTGGAAAAGTTAGCGGCATTCAATTAACTCCAACTTCGGGGAATGCTGGAGCTGGATTCAGATTTTATGTTAGAGCAGGTGGTGGTATTAATGGAAATGAACAGCCTGTTATTTATTTGGACGGCGTTAGACTTTTCGATGCAGAATTAGGTGCATTTGGAGTTGGTGGACAAGGAATCAGCTCGCTATCTTCTTTAAATCCAGATGACATCGCTAATATCGAAGTACTAAAGGGTCCTGCAGCAGCATCTACTTACGGTGTTAATGGTTCTAACGGAGTAGTATTAATTACAACCAAAAGTGGCTCAGCTATGCCTGGCGGAAGAGGACTTTCAATTAATTACAGATACAATTATGGATTTAATGAACAATCGAAAAAGTATAGTACTGATAATTTTTTCTCCGCTAATGATGCAAATTCTATATTTATTAAAGGATATATCCGCGAACATTCAGTTGATATTTCAGGCGGCGGCAATCAAATTAGATATTATGGGTCTTTCACTAGCAGGTACGAAGGAGGTATCTTACCCAATACCGACTTAAACAGAAAATCATTAAAGGCAAACATCTCGGCATTCCCAAGCGATAAGTTGACTTTAAGACTTAACAGCACATTTAATTATAATGATATAAATCGTCCTCAAAACGATAATAATATTTTAGGCTTTTTAGGCAACACGCTCCTGTTTCCTACTTCTTGGCAATTTACAGACAGCTTGGCTGTAAGAGGCTTAACGGACATAAATAGAGAAGATCAATTTATAGGTAACTTCCAAGCAACTTACACTCCAATTGAAAATCTTGAGCTTAATGCTAGTGTTGGCGTTGATAATTCAACTTCAAGAGAGGATAGAACTTTTCCAGCAAATTTAATTTACTCTGGTCGTACACGCGGCGAAAGAGATGTTTACAACAACGAAAATAAACAGTTTACTTACGACCTAAATGCTAAATACAATTACAATATTACCGATGAATTAAAAGCAACATCTATTGTTGGTGTCCAATTATTCAACAGATCATTTAGAAGTGCATTTCTTGGAAGTCAAACTTTTGCTACTGAGTTAATTACAAACGTTGGTGCTGGTTCAACTGTAAATCTTTACGGCGAAGGTTTTATAAATACTCGCGATGCAGGTATATTTACAGATAACTCATTTAGTTTTCAGGACAGATACTTCTTTACAATAGGAGTTAGAGAAGATTTTGCAAGTTCAATCGGCGCTGAAGCTCCTTCAGTAATTTACCCGCATGCCAGTGCTGCTGTAAGATTAGATAGACTCGGTCTCGTACCAAACGATTTCTTCAGCTTATTTAAACTTAGAGCGGCATACGGTGAAACTGGTCAACTACCTCAACCTACAGACCCAATTCCATTATTATGGGGTGCAACTACTGGCGGCTACGGCGGCGGTGCTACTATTGTTAACATCGGTAACCCAGCAATTAAACCGGAAAGAATAAAAGAATTTGAAGTTGGATTTGATGCTGAGTTCTTAAATATGTTTTCTTTAGAATTTACTTATTATCGTCAAAATGCTAATAATTCTATTGTTGGATTTAATAATGCACCGACTACAGGTCTGACCGCTTCCTCTGTCCCAATTAATGTCGGCTCAATTAAAGCCTGGGGTTTTGAATCTTTATTGCAAGCAAACTTGTTAAGAAGTGCCGATTACTCTTTGGACTTGAGTTTTATTTGGAACTATCAAACAAACGAAGTAACTAGCATAGGAGGAGCCCAACCTATTTTCGATGGCTTTAACCAAAATGTAATTAAAGAAGGTTTACCTAAACATGAGTTTTACTTAATAAAAGTAAATGGCGCAAAATTTGATGCTAACGGTAAATATGCTGGTCCAGATGTAACTACTGACAGATTCGATTTTGGCAACCCAATTCCAAATCATACCGGTTCGTTTACACTAAACTTCCGCTTCTTCAAAAACTTTAATTTGTACGTACTGGCAGATTGGGCATTAAAGAGAAAAATGATAAATGATACTGAGCGTTTTGCTACTAGATTCGGTAATAATCCAGAATATCAAAAACTTAAAAACCAACTGGGCTTAGCTACTGGTTCACAAAAAGATCCTAATATTACACCTTTTAACCCAGGTACACCAGAATACATAGCTGCTGCTAATGCTTATGCAAAGTTGGATGGAAATTATCCCTCCAATTATGTAGAAGATGCACAATTCTTCAAATTAAGAGAGCTCAGTATAAGCTACAGCTTCAGAGATTTATTAGTAGATTTTTTAGGCCAGTATGGAGTTAAAGATATAGTTTTAGGTTTCTCCGCAAGAAACTTATTTACAATTACTCCTTATACCGGTTCCGACGTAGAGCTCAATTCAAACGGAAGTCGGAGCTTAACAAGAGGCTGGGATTTTCTAACACTACAGAACCCCAGAGTTTTAAACATGTGGATGAGAGTATCATTTTAACTATAAGGAGAATAGTAATGAAAAACATAAAAATATTTTTAATAATTACTTTAGTAGCAATATTAAGCTCATGCAAAGACTATGTGACAAGTATAGACCCTCTTATTGACCAAATTGAGGATGCAAGGTTGAATAATCAAAGCCAAATTCCATTTCTTATTGCTGGCGTTCAAACACGTTTTGCATTTGCTACTACACAACTAAACAATATAGCTGATGGTTTATCAGACGCTTTCATTTTTGATCAAAATGTGCCAAATGCTACTTTTCCGACTTACTTAGATATAGACCGTGGTCAAATCTTAACTGATAATAACTCTGTAAGAAACGTTTACACTCCACTTGGTCAATATCGTTTTTATGCTGATAACCTAATTGACAGGGTTAATAAAATCACAATTACAGATAACAATTTAAAAAATCAAGCCTTGTATACCGGCTACTTTTATGGAGCGTATGCCAGATATCAGTATGCTACATACTTCGGTAAAGCACAAACTACAGGTGGCTCTCCAATTGATGCCGGACCATTTTTGTCTTCTAACGAATTATATGACCAGGCAATTAGTCGCTTTAAAGAGGCATTAAAATACACTACAGATGCAAAGAACATTAGAATTGTAAATTCATGTATTGCTCGTGCTTACCTTTACAAAGGTGATTATGCAAATGCAGCTACTTATGCTAAACAAGGAATGGTTAATGGCGACCCTCCATTCCAAGCACTGCATAATGTACAGCAGAGCTCAGATTACTGGGGTAACTCGGGCAATGGCAGAACGCAATTTGTTTGCGACTTTAGATTTAAAGCCTATATTGATGCTGACCCAAATGAAGCAAATAGAATTAAACTTGCTACTAAATTAGGTAACGATAAAAAGACTACTTATTATTATCAGGTAAAATACCCTACTAACGATTCACCAGAAATTGAAATGACATGGCAGGAAAACAATCTGATGTTAGCTGAACTTGCACTTCGCGGACAGTCAACAGGCGATCCGGTAGCTTTGGTGAATGAAGTAAGAGCCTCTCACAGTATAGCACCATTGGCAGCTGTTGACCTTGATGTAATTTATACTGAACGCGATAAAGAATTGTTCTGCACAGGCAGCCGTTTGCCAGACGAAAGGAGATTTAATAAATGGCATTTAGGTGCCGGTACTTGGCAATATTTCCCGATTACTATCGATGAGATAAATAGTAATCATAACCTGTAGTCCTTTTCTCCATTTAATTGATTAGAAAGGCTGTAAATTATTTGCAGCCTTTCTTTTTTATTTCTAAAAAGAAGAAGGAGAGCAAAATGAGAATATTTTTTCCGAAAGGATTTCTGCCTATAATCCTTATGCTGTCGGCTGCACCTGCCTTCTGCCAAAACAATTTTTTTAATCGAGATGAAACAATTTATAAAATGGTTAATGAGATTTCTGCTGATACTTTAAGATACGACATTGAAAAACTAGTTGGATTTAAAACTCGACACACATTAAGCAATACAACAAGTGAGATTGAAGGTATTGGCGCTGCAAGAAGATGGGTTAAATCTCAATTTGAAAAGTATGCTATGAATTCTAACGGCAGACTTTCAGTTTCTTTCGATTCATTTTTTGTTGAGCCAGATAACAGAAGAATTACTCGTCGTGTAGAATTAAAAAATGTAATTGCAACATTAAAAGGAACAGATAGTACTGATAACAGAATTGTTGTAGTAGGTGCTCATTTAGATTCAAGGGCAACAGATGTGTTAGACTCCACATCTTTTGCGCCAGGTGCTGATGACGACGCTTCAGGTGTTGCTTTAGTTTTGGAACTTGCTCGTGTTATGTCTAAAATGGAATTCACTTCAACAATTGTTTTTGCTGTTTTTTCAGGGGAAGAGCAAGGGTTGTTCGGCTCAAAGCATTTAGCAGAGAAAGCAAAAAGCAATAATTGGAATATCATTGCTATGCTTAATAATGATATTGTTGGTAGCAGCGGTCCTTCTAGCGATACTTTTCTTAAAAATAATCTTGAAGTCAGAGTTTTCAGCGAAGGAATTCCTTCTTTTGAAACAGACTTTGAAGCAAGAATAAGGAAAATGACAGGTTTGGAAAACGACAGCAAATCAAGACAATTAGCAAGATATATTAAAGAAATCGCAGAAAGATACGTTAATCAATTATCCATTAATTTGATTTACAGAAGTGACCGTTTTTTACGTGGGGGTGACCATACCCCATTTAACATGAACGGGTTCCCCGCTGTAAGATTCTGCGAAGCAAATGAGAATTATGATCATCAACATCAAAATGTACGCATGGTGGGAAATAAACAGTATGGCGATTTAATCGAGTTTCTCGATTTTGAATACTTAAAGAAAATTGCAGGTGCAAATTTAGCTACCATTGCAAACTTATCTTTAGCATGTGATTCTCCAAGAAATGTAATTATAGAAGTAAAAGACCTAACAAATTTTACAACTTTAAGATGGGAAAGGCCAAAGGGAAAAATTCCTTATGGATTTTTTGTACTAATCCGAAAAACATCAGCTCCAATTTGGGAAAAGAAAATTTTTGTTAAAGATAATTCGGTGACTATTCCGTACTCAAAAGATAATTTTATTTTTGCTGTTCAATCTGTTGATGAACAAGGGCATGAAAGTCTCCCGGTTATACCTGTCCCCTCTTCTAAATAATTTCAACACAAATGTAGGGTTGTCTAAAAGGCAAATTATTTATTCCTTGTTGTTCAACAACAATTTTTAGACAACCCTAATTGAAGTTATCCACGCTCATATTAACCCAAAAAATTCATGAGAATTCACCGCCTTGTGGCATGTCATCATAGTTATTATTACCATTTATGTAACTTGTTTAACCCACCTTTCACGAAGTGTGGGAATCCACCCACGAAGTGGTGGATTTCCATTTTCATAACCTGCCAGCAACTGGTGGAAAACTTGAGTTAAACTTTACAGACCGAATACTACCCCAGCTAACAAGTTGATGCCAGTTGACTTAATTTTTTGATCTCTAATACCTGTATCTTGATACCAGCCTTGTTTGCCTGTATCGTTCAAAACATCAGACAAGCCAAGCGAATAACGCGCGTCAAATATTATCTTAGTACGAGGTGCAACGCTGAAACTAACGCCAGCTCCCAAATCTATTCCAAAATTAGTAGAGCTTACTTGGTCTTTTATGTCTGTCTCTTCACCGCCGGATTCACCTTTTGCAGATAAAATAAAAGCTAAATTCGGTCCTGCAAATGCATAAGGTGTTACAACACCACCAGCTGGTATGTTAACCTTAAAAAGCACAGGAATTGCTAAAGAAGAAACCTTTATAGTTGATTCCAAACCATTAGCACTTAATTTACTTCCTCCTTGTGTATATGTTGGCTCAATTTGTAAAGCAAAAATATCTGCGAATGCAATTTCTGCTAATGCTCCAAAATTTACCCCTGTTCTGCTTGATTTCTCTAACACAGAAGGTAAGTCAGGGTCAAAAGATAAATTTGCAATGCTCATTCCTGCTCTGACTCCAAGACTGAAAGTCGTTTGTGCGTTAATTTTATTGAAAACAATGAGCATGGAAACTATTAAAACTGATAGGTACACTTTTTTCATATAAGCTCCTCTTAGTTTTATTTTTTTTGTTTATGGTAATTCGTAACGAATACCCGTTGTTATAGCAACATAAAAGACAGTATTAGTTTTAGAAGTTGATTGACCTGTCCACCAATCGTATGTTTTTTCGCTGAAAAAGACAGGACCAAATTGTAGGTCGGCTGGTATGTAAAGGTTGTTTGCAACTTTGAAATTAGCTCCACCGCCAATTCTAATTCCAAAGTAAGGACCGCCAGAAACAAACCAAAGACTGAGTCCACCGTTAACATAAGGTTTTACTGTTGAACCAGGTATATCAAAGTAGTACTTAAAATAATCAGCCCACTCAATTGGTGTTCCACTCTGAGTGTTGATATTCAGTTCAGTACCAACAGCCATACCCTTACCGAAGAGGACTTCACCCATTGGTCCAATTTGAAAACCAGCTGAAGTACTTCCGCCACCGCTGCCAATTGACATACCAATTCTCCCTCCAATTAACCAACTTGTCCCTGAACTAGGAGGAAGCGGGTTTGGTGATGACAGATTGAATGAACTTTGTGCAGTTGTAATTAAATGTGGAGAGGTAATGAGCATTATTAAAAGTAGAGAAAATTTTATGAATAAATGATGAGATTTTTCTTCCATAAGCCCTCCTTTCATGTTAATGTAATTTTTTTAAAATAAAAAACTTGTATAGTGTAACCTAATATTTAGAATTAAAATTGTCAATCAATTATTATTTCTGGATACGAAATTTTTCCTATTATAAAATAATTTTATCTTACAAAAGAAATAACTACTTTGATTTTTTTAGATTGCTACAGTAGCGTTTGTAATTATTTTTCTTTTATTAATGAGTGCAAAGTTAGGTCATAAATATTTAGTATTTTTGTACAATATGAGTGGTAAAGTTAAAAAACCTGAGCTGATTGCCCCTGCGGGTGATTGGACAATGCTTATCGCTGCAATCAACAGCGGTGCCGATGCAATTTACTTTGGATTAGATAAGCTTAATATGAGAGCCAATGCAAAAAACTTTACATTGGACGATGTGCACTCTGTTGTATCTTTATGTAAAGAAAAAAAAGTTAAAGTTCACTTGGCTCTAAATAGCATCGTTTTTGAAAATGAAATTGAAGAATTAGATAAAATAATCTCGGAGGCAAAGGCTGCTGGGGTAGATATGATAATTTGCTGGGATACTTCAGTTATTATGAAGTGTATTGAACATAAAATTCCTTTTTGCGTAAGTACACAAGCATCAGTATCTAACTCATTAGCAGCAGAATTCTATCAAAAATTGGGCGCAAAAAGAATAGTTCTTGCAAGAGAATGTACTTTGGACAAAATAAGAGAGATAAAATCTAAAGTCGATGTAGAAATTGAAACTTTTGTTCATGGCGCTATGTGTGTTGCTGTAAGCGGCAGATGTTTTATGAGTCACGAAATTTTTAATAAGAGTGCAAACAGAGGAGAATGTATACAGCCATGCAGAAGAGAGTATGAAATTCGCGACATAGACGGCGGTTATTCATTATTGCTTGGACGAGATTATGTTATGTCGCCAAAAGACCTCTGCACTATTAACTTTATTGATAAATTAATTGAAGCTAAAATTGATGCTTTCAAGATTGAAGGAAGAAAAAGAAGTCCAGAATATATTTCTAAAGTAGTTTCTGTTTACAGACAAGCAATTGATTTGTATTTTGAAAATAAACTTGACGAGAAAACCAAACAAAATTTTTACAAAGAATTAGAAAAAGTATATAACCGCGGATTTTCAAACGGATTTTATTTCGGGGAACCTACAGGTTCTGATTTTTCAACTGCATATGGAAGCTCCGCTACTACAAGAAAAGTATATATTGGAAAAGTTTTGAATTACTACAAAAAAAGTAAAATCGCTTATATAAGTTTAGAAACTGGCAATATTAAAGTGGGAAGTTCGTTGTACATTATTGGAAAAACAACAGGTGTTGTTGAATTAAAACCGAACAAATTTATAAAGGACAACATTTCTGTTGAAGAAGCAATGAAAGGAGATAAAATAACATTTGAGTGTGAAGACTTAATACGAGAAAACGATAAAGTCTATAAAATTGTGAATGTGAAAGAAAATGCTACTTCCAATTAAGTTTTGGCGGACGATTAACACCATAACTTTGAATTGCTTCATCTATATTTTGAAAAGTTTTAAATACCTTATCCATACGAGTTAATACAAACATTAAAGATGGTGCTTCTTTATTGTAGACAAGTCTTAAATCCCCATTTAAAGAATTTACCCTTTTGAACAAAGAAACAATTGCGCCTAAAAAAGTAGAATCAACATATTCACACATACTAAGATCAACGATAAGTTTTACTGTGCCGTTATCTATGGTTTCGTTCACGAACTCCCTAAATTTTACAGCCTTTGCTAAAGTTGCTCTTATAAGGAAAACGTGAATTACAGCGACATCTTCGAATTTTTCAACTTTGAAATCCATGTAAGTATGTTATTATTCTTATCTTTTACTAAGCTAATATATAAATTATCCCTTTAATTTTATACAAAAATACTAATAACTGCCACATATCTATCCAATATATTTTTTATTTCGTTCCTAAATGGACTTAATCTATTTCTTTGTTCTTTATCCTATAAATATTTTGTCCTGAGGGGACAATAAAGCTTTGATTATGCATAAACCAATGTAATCCCTTTAGGGATTATATAGTTATAGAATAAATAAACATCAAACTGAAGTTAAAAGTCCCGTAGGGACGAGATAGGGTTTGATTAACAAGACAAGTAGAATAGTCCAAAATCATGAAGTTTTCTAAATTTATTTGGTAATTCATCCCTTCGGGATTTGATTTCAAAATTATTTTGGACAGCAGCGAACTGCCAAAATAAAGGATTGTTTAGCATAATCGAGAAGAATGATATTTTAAAATAAAGAAGGCGAAGAACCAATTTTTTATTTGTTTCTTCGCCGCTCTTAAGGACGGAGGGTACTTTCTATTACTCAATTTGAATGCCATAAAATTAACTTTGTAAACTCACGACTAAATATTAAAATATAGAGAAGAAACTATAGGTGCGTGTTCAACACGATGATTATTCTCAAATAACACTGCGAATTTTTTTCATTCTGTATGAATAGCATTCGTAGAGGGTATAAAGTCAGTTAATTATATCCTCTGAATGATTTTGATGTATCCCCTAAAAAATCTTTTTTGAAGTAACCCAACTCTATGAAGTCATTGTGGAATATTAGGATTAATAATGGTGTTAACATTCATTCTATCTTGAACAAATCAATACTTTCACATTTTGCATTCTGAGTCCGAGATTGTTTGTTTCATTCTACTTTCTTGGACTATCCGTTAAAACTTAATTCCAGCAGAAAAGAAATGGACTTCAGTTAAGCGTCCATAATCTTCATAAGCATAATCGAATATAAAAGTAATGTAATTTGCTAATCTATAGTTAAAGCCTATTCCGAGTGTAAGTCCTTTTTCGCTATCTCTTTCAAAAAGGGCGTTCCAGCCAGCTCTAATAAATACACTTTCATTCCATGCAAATTCGGCACCTGAATTAATATACTCAGTATGGTCATTGGGATGAACTGCATCAACAGCAAGTGTTAATCTGCTATCATTATGTTTTATAATATCGGATGACAAACCGAATCTAAATAAAAGAGGTAAATCGAATTCATCAAGTTCTAAGTGAGAATTAATTAGATTATCGCCGCCAGCACCCGAGCGAGTAATAACAATTGCATCTCTGCCTTCAAGCCTCATTTTTGTTCCGAAATTAGAAATACTTGCTGCAATTCTTAACTCATTTAATATTGGAATTCTGTAGATAGTACCAACATCTACAGCAAAGCCAGTTGAACTCATATTATAAATAAATTCACGGATATATTTTGCGTTAAAGCCAATTGAGAAGTTATCTGTTAAATATCTTGCGTAGCTTAGACCAATAACCATTGAGCCCACATCAAAAAATTCACCAGTACCTTGTGGTCTTTCAATTGTTCTTACTGGCATTTCATCTACTGACAAGACTGTTACAGAAGCACCTAATGTTCCAAAGCCTTCAATGTTGGATGCAAAAGATGCATAGTCAAAACCAATGTCGGCATAAAGTAGTGCATGATTAAAATAGGCTTCGTTAGATTTTAAGCTTGCTAATCCACCCGGATTCCAATACATAGAAGTAATATCGTCTGCAACTGCAGTATAAGCGCCACCCATAGCGGTTGCTCTTCCGCCGACTCCAATTTTTAACACTTGTGCCGCAGTTGTACCTGTTTTGACAGTCTGAGCATTCATAATTGATTGGAAGACAATCAGAACAACTAGTAAGATTAAATTATTTGTTTTCATTAGTACCTCAGAAGTTAGACGAAAGTTATACTTCATTTTCACCTCTCGTCATTTTATCAAAGCAAATTTTATTAATTTTTCACCGATACCAGGTGCATCAATGTGAGCGATGTACAAGCCGTACGCTACACCAAAGCCATCTTTATTGAGCAAATTCCAATATTCCCTGCCGTTCGAATATGGTTCGTTGTGTTCTAACTGAGCCACCAATTCACCCGATAAAGTAAATATTCTTATAGTGCATTGGGGAGGCAGATTTTCAAAGTAAATTCTTCTTTCACCACGACTTTGGCTTGGTAATCTGTTCGCTGGTTCAATATCGTTGGCAGCTATATAAGGATTTGGAACAACATAAATATTACTTAGTGCATCTTTTGCTTTTTGGTTATCTACAAAACCTGGTGTGGTTTTAAGTGTGAATACATCATTTGTAGTAAATGGTCTTTTTGTAATAATATGCAGAACATCTCCATCTTTAGGCACAACCGTATCAGTTGCTGTTGCTTGTGCTATTGTAATTCCCCAGGTAAGTGTATCTGCAGTGGTTCCTTGTGCACCTGGTTGGAACAATACAATTTCATCTCCTCTTGTCCATGCGTTGTCGTTCACGGCTTTTTCATTAAGCAATGCTTTAACTGGTTGTGGAATTCCTGTGGTAACATCTTCTACTTTAAAATTAACTGGAATTTCTACAAGCTTTCCACTAACCACTTTTAATGCAGTGTATTCATTTTTACTTGAGAAAGTGATGTCGTAATCTGCCGGATAAAGTTTTTTTCTGTTAGCAGCTCCAACAGAAGAAAGTTTAACAGAAAAACCTATGTTTACCGAGCCTGTCCACCCCGACTTCTCCTCGTCAAATGCTAATGTTGGATAATCTTTTACTAATAAATTAATGCCATCGAAAACTGGATTATTGTCCTCACCATTTAGTGATGTACTTTGATAAACCGGGTAATAGCGATAAGTAATGATGTATTTACTGTTGTTTGGCATAGCTGAATTCTCTGTTCTTTTGATTTTACCAGTTTCAAGATTAAGGATGTAATCTACATCCCTTATATAACTTTTACCGGATTCATCTTTTACACTAAGATTTTCGTCATCTATTAGGTTCTTCTTTGTCAATGCGGTATACTTTGTATCGAACAAATAAAATTCTTCTCGCATTACATTAACACTCTCAACAGTATAATTTTTTTGCTGGATTTGTTTTCCGTCTTTTATCAAAGTATTACTAAATTTCAATGTGTATTGATTATCGATAACATTAAGGTCGTTAATAATTTTAAATTGGACTGTTCCATTACCAATTCCCTGATGGGCAAAATTTTCGTTTTTAATTGCAGGTGCAACATATCCACTTGTGCGTGGACCCGGGATAACTTGAACAGTATTATCATCGAACCTAAGCTGAGAAGTTATCGGGTCTACGGAAATTTTCTTTGTTGTTTCTGAAGGCGGAATACCAAGTGAATCACCATGGTCGTAAGCCACAACAGCATAATAATATGTTTGTCCATTTATTACATTATTACTGTCAACAAACGAATGGACTAAGCCTGTATTATCGCCCAAATAATAATTTATTCCTCTGTTTTGGTACGGTACAGGATGGTAGCCAAACCATTCATTTTTCAAATCCCATTTTGCATCAAACCCTTTTGTATCTTTTAGTGGTTGATAAAGGAATGGTGCACCTCTGCCATCAGTAATAGTTTTAATGTCACTAAAATCTGGTTCTGTACTTCTATAAATAACATACCCTTCAAAATCTTTACCTGTTATTGGGTCAACACTTTCTTCAGAAGAAGTATCCCAATATAAGGTAACTTTTTTATCTCCGGGTACAGCAGTAACTTTAGGTAGACTTGGCGGCTTGAAAAATCTATAATTTTTGTTGTAAATATCTTGAACTGTTTGAGCATTGACCAAAAGGTCATTTAAATCATCTCCAAATAAAAATGCCATAGAGATTCGTTTAGTTTCACCTTTTTTTAATGAAATATATCCGGAGCCGAAAATGAAAACTATATCTGTATTCTGTTGAATCTCACTAAAGTTTCCAGGTTTAGAACGATTCCACATTGATTCATCGTTAGAAATTTTATCCTCGTTCCAAGTCCAGCTATTAAAACTTGTCAACCCAATTTGGTCGGATTCATCAAGGTCGGTAAATTCAAAATTAGGTTCACCGGGATAAAGTGGGTCAGCTGAACCGTCTGGCAATCTTTTACCTCTTGTTGGTACACCGTCGCCTTCACCTTCATCACCCGTGTTAGGAATCCCATCTATTCCCACATCATCAGTTTCGGGATTCCAGTCGCCGTCGTTGTCGATACCGTCATCTTGTCTTTCATCTACCATACCATCACCGTCGTTATCAATGCCGTCATCACTGTTGCCTGGACTTTCAAGGAACTTGCAGCCCAGATATCCGAGGGGCAAGCCACGATCTCCTACACCATCAGGGTCCCAAAAGTAAACCATACTTCTTGCGTAAACTGGAATGTTATCTACATTAACTTTATCGGTGGAATAAGGCGGTATAAAAAAGCCATTGTCGTCATCATTATCGACACCACCAATATCTGGGTCGCCATAAATACCAAAAAAAACTGTATCTAAGTCTTTATCACTTACATTTGTAATTGAATAGACGAAAAAGATTGCATTTGCTGCTAAAGAATTACTCCATTGAAAAGCCCTCCCTTCTATTTGAATACCAATGCCTCTTCGAGTGGTATCATTAACAAAAGGGTAATACTTGAACTCGCGATTGTCACGGTCATCCATTACCCAAAATGTTTCTAAGTCGGCATTATTTTCGCCTTGAACCAAGTAGCCAGGCCAAACATATTCTCCTAAAGTCGGATTATACCAATTTCTTGGCCAGCTGTCGGGTTTACCATCATGGTCTTGGTCAATTGCCGGATTAGACGCCATATTAGGTTGATTGGGGTCGGCAAAACCAGGCAAAGGTTGCCATACCCATTTTTCACCAGTTGGGCTTTCTTCACGAAGACCATCATAATCATTAAGACCATCAGATATTATGTGAATTCTTTTGTTTGGGTTATCGGCTGATGGTACTGAAGCACCTATAATTGGGCAAAACTGAAATATATAGGGCAGATTGTTCCAGACAAGGTCTGAAATTTCTCTAATACCCCCAAGCCCTGCACCAATACCTCCATAATTAAAGACTTCTACTGTAATATTATTACCATTCATTAGGTAAGATTTACGGTCTTCCATCCCTGTTGTTTTTAAAAACCTTTTCTTATACTTATCCTTCGAAGTCAATCCCTTTAGAATTTTAACGCCTTCTTTCTGTGTGCCTTTGCTTTTACTTATATGCTGTTGAATTAAATTTGCAATTGCATCGTAACCTTCTGCTTTTTTCTTAATGTTGGTCTGAGAATAAGTAATCGTTGTACTGTATAACAGAAGAATTAAAAGCAGCGGAAGTATATTTGCATTATTGAAGTTCTTCATGATTTAATCTCCACTTAAACTTGTATCAGAATTCGATTGACATGCCAACTCTTACCTCGCGGGGTGCTTGATAGTAGTTCGGTCTATTAAAATACTCTTGTGAACTATGGACACCTGGGATAGTTGCAGCATATTCATCTACTTGTTTTGCGGGACCTTTAATTTGATCAAGCGAGTATGTTGCTCTTCCTGTGCTGTTATATACAAGCCTTTCGTTAAGCGTATCAAACAAATTAAAGACCTTCACGAAGAGAGTAACAGCTGTAGTGTTAAATGTAAATGATTTCTCCGCTAAGAGATCAACAGTGGCTTGGGATGGCTTTCTCCCGCTGTTTGCAGTTAAGTATATTTGTCTTGTTGAAATTTCCGGGGTATATGGCAGACCAGTACCTAAACGTCCGACTAAAGTAATATTCCAATCGGACGGTTTACCAAAAGATATTGTGCCGTTTAAAGTGTGAGTTTGATCCCAAGAAAGCGGCACTGGAACTTTTTCACTTTGTCTTCCGGAAGATAAATCAATAAAGAAATTATCTGCGCTTGTGTTATTTCCTTCTGCAACTTGAAAAGTATAGTCTACAGTGACACTAAGCATATCGTTCTGTGTTCTTCTTTTAGTTAGCGAAAATGTTATACCTTTAATGTTGCCATAGTCTTTATTGACATATTTTTCGTAGGTCTTGCTACTGCTTGCTCTTATTTCTTGAACCGCAAGCAAATCTCTCACATCCTTGAAATAACCAGTTATATTGAATGCAAGATTATCCGTCAATTGCTGCTGCAGACCAATTTCGTATGTAACAGTTTTTTCTGGATTTAAATTTGCGTTCCCATATCTTGGTATTCCAGCAATTGCTTCGAAGTTTGGATTGTCGTATAAAAAGCTAAATGGTGGAATCTGATAAAAGTGACCGTAAGAAATGTGGATTATACCTTTATCTGTAATTGGGAAAGAAATGCCGATTCTAGGGCTTAAGCTTGTTTTAGGAGAAGCTTTTGCAAGTAATGTGCTTTTGTCAATATAAGGTGGAACAGTAGGATCGTAAGGTGTAGGATAGAAGATATTTGTGGAATATTGGGCATCGGAATAAAAATAATCATATCTCAAACCAGCATTGATGATGATACTTTCAAATTCCATTTTATCTTGAATATAGGCAGAGAATTCAAGGGGATTTCTAGTGTACAAATCGTGTACTGAAGTTTCTGGACCTAAAATAGTTGGGGTTAGATATTGAGTTGTATCTCGGAGTACTTCAAATTGTTCAAAATCCATTTTATAAATTTTGCTTTGTAGGCCAAATTTTACTTCGTGGTTATTATTTAATTGGCTTGTCAAATCAAATTTAAGTTCAATGTTGTTAGACCTTTGGTAAAAATGTTCATTAAGAGTTCCTCCGGCAACAAAAGTAAGATCTGCAACTTTATTTAACTTGTGTTCGGGTTGATAGCGAGGATCAGCGTGAAGAACAGTTAAATCCATCCCAGGTCTAAAACTCACCTCATTGCCCGCAGCATCGAGCAATGGATAAAGGTAGCGCTTAAAATCATATATATTATATGCTCCTTTTAAAGAGTAAAAGGTACTACTGCTAATAGCATGCCGTATTTCAAGTGAATTTAGCAATCCCCATGCGTAATTGTTGTAGTTAGCATCTGGATTAAACTTAAAGTCGTGAGAATAATTTTGATATTTACTTTTAGAGTAAACTACATCGTAGTTGATTTTTATGGTAGACGCTGGTTTAATGGTGAGTTTAGCAGTGCTATTAAAGTCCTTACTAAAATTCATTGGAACAGCTTTTCCATCTCCTGTGGAAACAACTGTAATATCTGTCGCACTTCCAGGCTTAACATAAACAGAATCCCATGGATTATGTTCTCTAATACCGTAGAGGTATCCTTCGTCATTGTCATATCTTGCTGATAAAAAGAAAGTTACTTTATCGTTAAGGAAAGGAACTGGGCCGCTAAAAGTTGATTCCATTACATAATTTGTAAAAGGTTTTACAATATTTATATTAGTAAAAATATTATCACGGGGTGTAATATAATCGCCGGAATAAAAAGCGAGGTATCCTTTATAATTTTCTCCCCCTTCTTTTGTGATAGTATTAACAACACCGCTTAATGCGTTGCCATATTCTGCATTAAAAGTACCGCTTACAACGGAGAGTTCCTCTATCGCATTGGGTGAAATTTGTACGCTCCTTCCGTTATCAAAAGGGTTAGTTGCAGTTAAACCATTAACAGTATAAGCTACTTCATTTGCTCTCCCCCCACGTATGTGAATGGCGTTATCCGCACCTTTTACAATACCAGCCTGTAAAGTTAATATTTGGTCAACATCTTCAACAGGCAAGCTTTTAATTTGCCTGGCATCAACTACGCTTTTTGACGAGGTTAAATCTTTCCTTACAAGGGGAGTTTTTGCTTGTACTGTAATAGCTTGAAGGGTAATTTCTCCTTGTTCAAGTTCAATATCAATATTAGTTGTAAAATCAGAAGAAACTTTAACCCCTGTAATTATTTTTTTTTGAAAACCAACGCCTGAGGCAACGATATTATATATACCAGGCGGAATATTATTAATAATATAATTACCGTTAATATCCGAAGCTGCTCCTAAGGTTGTACCTTCAAGTATTATGTTGATTCCTATTAGAGGTTCTTTTGTACTTGCATCAATTACTTTACCTGAGATTTTTCCAGTTGTTCCTGCTATTAAAACTGAAGGCAAGGGGGAGAAAGCTGTAAATAGATAAATTAAAACGAGTAATTTTTTTTTCATTACTACCTCTAAGTTGCAATAGTAATCTTTGTTAAGAGAAGCAGATAAACTAACCCCTCTTCTTCATCAATCTATGTTTAGCATATAAAAAAGAGGGGGTATAAAATATTTCACTAAATAATAAGCTGCTGCTCAATTTATATTTTTATAAAACTATGTTTACCGCAAATATCTACTTAGATTAATATCCTAATGTAATTTTTATTTGATTAACTGCATTTTTTTAGATATAACATTGTTACCCGCAGTAAGCTTATAAATATAAGTTCCACTTGCTAAACCTGAAGCATCGAACTTAATTTCAAATTTTCCTGCGTTCATTTGTTCATTGCTAATTAATGTGGTGACCTCACGTCCCAAAATATCATAAACTTTCAAAGTTACGTTTGTACTTACAGAAAGTCCAAATCTAATAATAGTTGTTGGGTTAAATGGGTTAGGATAATTTTGTTCTAAATAAATATTTGTCGGAAGTTCACCACGAGTAATTTCTCTTACAGCTGTGGGAGTATGTTTAAGTTCTACGATTGCAAGGTCCGCAGTGGTATCATTAGAAACCCCTCTGGTATAGCCTTGGGTATAAAGTACTTCGTCATCAGTATCGCCGTCAATGTTAGCTATGTAAACAACATCGAGTTGCCCACCAGTTCCTCCAGGGGCAGGTACTAGCAATGAATCAATTATTGATGTTTTATAATTAGCGCGGTCGGAAATGTCTCCCCCTTGAAATTCAACTCTAAGGACAGCATTATTTGGAACACTTGCTGGACTGCCTCTAGTACCAAATACAAAATCCAATTTGCCGTCACTGTCAAGATCTCCTTTTGCAGCGCCATTAAGTGTGTGCACATCAATTAGTGTGTCGGTAACATCAAAAGTTTGTAGAGTATCACCAGCTTGTTTAAGAACAAAAACTCTAGTGGGATTACCCCAGCCGCCTAAAACAATTTCATCAACGCCATCACCATCTAAATCGGCAGTTACTGAACCTTTAAAAGAGCCGTATTCGTTTGCTACACCATGTAATGGAGGTAACGATGTCCATGTTCCATCAGCGTACTTTACAGGATATACTAAACCGTTGCCCCCAAAAAGATAAATAATATTACCAATAATACTAAAATCGTATTTTGCACCTGTGCCAGATAAGTTTGGGTCATTAAAACCACTTGCTTCGAGTGTCCATGTTTCAGAGCCGTCACCGTTATCCGGAATGTTGCTTACTGAAAGAACGCCGTATTGATAAGAGTTTCCCCTTTCAACGAAAATTAGTTCATCAGTTCCGTCGTTATCAATATCGCGAATTTCAAATTTTATTGGCCTCAAATTTATGCCATCTCCCTTTACTATTGGAGTGCTGGCATTAGGGTTAAATCCGCCGAAACCATCATCAACTCCCATATTGTCACTTCCGTCACCTGGGTATTCATATACCAAGATTCTTGGCAGTTCGGGATAAGGACTATAATTAACTGGTCCCCAGTATATTTCCGGTTTACCGTCCTTATCTAAATCACCCCATGTTAGCGCTGGCCATGTATTTTGAAGCGTTAAAGGAGCTACTGCACTCCAAACGGAATCCCACGTAGCCGTAGCTTCGTTCCATTCAAACTTGTAAATTCGTGGGATAAGCTCACCATCCCTATCAACAAAATTAGTATTGCACGCATAGATTTCAGTCCGACCATCACCGTCAAAATCTACCCCAGCAATAACACCCCCAAATCCACCACCCCCTGTTTCATATTTAAGGATTGGAATAGTAGATGTTCTCTGAAAAACATCCTGTGCTGTTAATAGTGATGATGAGATAAATAGAACTAAAAATAAAAAGGAAAAACGCTTCATAACCCCTCCTTGTTTTTTAATGTTGTTTTAAATGTAGTTAAAATTAAATTAAATAAAAATTCCTGCTCTCCATTTTGGAATTCTTTATTGTATTTTGCTTACCTTAGCAGTGGGAAAACAACAAAAACTGCATCTATTTTAATTAATAAAATATGCTTTTTTGTTCATTAATATGACTTGGTTAAAAAAAATATAACCATTGCAAATCTTTAATAGCCTACACAAACGGGTAGTTTTTCACTTGATTCTATTATAACTGTTTTTTATACTCATTTTATCTGTATCTAATCTTTCGTTTCCAAGTCTCGTATTTTTAGTAAGCCTCTTTTGGCAAGATAATTTAAAATACCATCCAAATAATTTTCAAGGTCAGCTTTCTTTTTAAGTAGTAAATTTAATTTTTCTGCGGTTTTGTTTTCTTCTTAGTCATATTCATGGGCTAACTCATTTCTCTGTTCTCTCAATTCTTTCTAATTGTCATAATTTTTAACTATTTCTAACTGTTCTAACCTGTTGAAGATATCAATTGCTGATTTATTTAATACGTTTTCACCCAATGATACTAAAACCGCCTTAAAAAGTTTTTGCCAATTGTATCTTGAAATTTTGAAAACCTATAGGTTACTTGGTCAATAAAAGCTAGTTCCTCATCACTTAATTTTGATAAGAGTTCCCCCGTAAAGGGTGTATGATATAATATTATTTGATAAGCATAATTCATTCTCTTGGCATGCTTTTGACATTCTTTAACCACTGACTTGAGAATTTCTTCACTCTTTTTCATAATGGAATTCCCTCTTCTTTAGCTGCTCGATAAATGTACTTATCACCAGTAAAATTATTAATTACGATATCAATTTTTTGTTCGCCCAGTTCTTTATGAAGTTTTCTAAGCAGCTTGATTTTTTTCTCAAATACATGGTCTTTTATATCTGTCTCTATGTATAAATCAATATCCCCGCCTTTTTTATTATCATCAGTCCGCGACCCAAAAAGAAAGACTTGAGTGCTCTCCCCAAAATAGTACTTGACTGCGCTTTTGATAATTTCAATATATTCTTTCTTTAACCTCATTTTATTCAATCCTCCATATTTTCAGAAAAGTCGCTCGAAAATTTAATACTATTCTCTATTTTGTTTAGTAGTAAATTTATTCAAACAATAAAAGAATGTAAAAGAAAAGCACACTCACGAATAATGCCCCATGCAATCATTATCGCTGATTAATAACAGTCTCTATCCTATTGTTTCTTTTTCTTCCTTCAATAGTATAATGGGATCGCTTCCTGTGTAACCTGCGGATGACAATCTTCCTTTCAATAATTCAGAATGTGAAAAAAGATAATCCATTATGTTTATTGCGTGTAGTTCAGAAATTTTGCTGTTCATTCTGAGGGATTTTTCATTTACAAAGAATAAAAAATTCGGCTTTACAAAACTCATGAAGCAGAATTGTGCTTCGGAAGGATTTGCTGAAACAAATTTGATCTTTGACATTAGAGAAAACGTTAAGCCAAAAAATAAGGTAATAAGGTTGAAGTTCCATAGTTAGTATGTGTTACTTACTAAGGTAAAGAAAAGTGAATAAGGTTTTTAGAAAAACTTTTAAATAAGTAAGGATATAAATGTTATTGATTCACAAAGGATTAAAATCGGGGGCTTATAAGTAAAAAATTCTTTAGGATAAGCAGACTTCTAAGAACCTCACAATCTGACAAAGACCTACAAAAAGAGTAGTTTTAAAAACTGGACGAAAAATTTAATTCTGCCAACTGTTTTCTTAACCTTATTACTTTATTGAAAATCCTCAGACAGTTTTGTGATGGTGTAACAAAAATAACTTTTTAAATGTGTTTTGTATTCATCAAAAGCATTAACTAAGAAAGAAAGGAAATGAAAAAAATTATTAGGTATTAAAATTCATCTCTGTAAAGAAGGAGAACAGCAGCCTGGGGAACAATGACAAACTTTTGTTTTTCGATTTCAACTTCGATTGCATCTTTCCTTAAAAAGAGTGCAAAGTCACCTTCCTTTGCCTGCAAGGGAATGTATTTTGCACTTTTCTTTTCTTTCCAAGGTTCGTCATCGTCTGTAGGTATTGCAACTGGGTAGCCAGGACCAATTTTAATTACATAGCCACCCTGCACCTTTTCTTTTTCATGAACGCCAGGCGGAAGGTATAAGCCGCTGTTAGTTTTCTCAAGATTTTCCTCGGGTTTTATAAGCAGCCGATCGCCAACTATAATTATTTTTTCTGTGTTAATCATCATAACTACCTAAACATTTTCTACAAAAATAAGAAACTATACAGTTTTTTTTAATCCCTTGTAACAATTATACTCTTTTCTTTGACGAGTAATTGTGCGGGAACAACAGACAGAATCTCTTTTTTTAATGCTTTAATAATTCTTTTCCCACCGTAAGATTTATGATAAACAATGCTTATTTCTCTTTTTGGTACCGGCTTTTCAAACTCACGTACAAATTTATAGTTTTCAGTATTCTCAATTTCTTTAACAGCAAGATAGGGAAGTAGAGTCATACCAAAATTATTTTCTACAAGTTTTTTAAGAGTTTCAATAGTGCCTCCTTCAAATGTGGGAGAAGGTTTTTCTTCTTGAGGATTAATACTGCAATATTTTTTACAAATATTTATAACTTGGTCTCTAAAACAATGTCCTTCTTTAAGCAGCCATAAGTCTTTAAGCTGTAATTCAGCTGCATTTATTTTTTTTCGATTAAAGAGAAAATGCTTTTTTGAAACATAAGCAACAAAAGGTTCATAATAAATTGGTTCTTCTACAATAGTGTTATCATTAAGCGGGGTTGCAAGAATAGCAGCGTCGAGCTGGTCTTTTTTAAGTTTGTCGATTATTATGTCAGTCTCAATTTCATCAAAGACCAGATTCAACTGTGAATGCTTTTTAATAAAGTTCTCTAAAAATAATGGCAACAAAAAAGGGGCGATAGTTGGTATTATTCCAAGTCGAAATCTACCCTTAATAATTCCAAGTTCTTCATCTACAATTTCTTTTATTTTCTGATGCTCTTTGAGTACAGTTCGTGCTTGTTCAATAATTTTAGCACCTATTTTAGTAGTCTTAACTGGATAGCTGGCACGGTCGAAAATTTTTATACCAAGTTCATCTTCCAGCTTTTTGATTTGCATGCTTAACGTGGGTTGAGTGACAAAACATTCAGATGCAGCTTGCGCGAAACTTTTAAAGTTATCTACTGCAACTATGTAAGTAAGTTGCGTTATGGTCATAAGTGTTCAATGTTAACTAATACTACTTATTATAAATATAATAATAAATATCTATTTTGATAAATAAATTAGCAGTTGAATCACACTTGTCATATTTAGCCCAAAGAAAACGCATCGGGCATGAACTTGGGGGATTAGTACTTTTGCTCAAAACAAAATTTTTTATTGACATTATTTTTAAATTCGGTTAATTTCTAGTAAAAAAGTTTGAGTCTTGGGGGAATAGTTAATGACCTTCAAAGAGACTAACAACAAGCCTAAGCTACTTGATCAAGTAAGGATAGCACTCAGAACAAACCACTACAGTCGAAAGACGGAAGAAGCATACATCACTTGGATAAAGAGATATATACTTTTCCACAATAAACGCCACCCAAACGAAATGGGCAAAGATGAGATTCAGC